>CAZXUP010000159.1:0-6695 GCA_964643815.1 uncultured Vampirovibrionales bacterium | reverse complement strand
TTTGTCATTCCCGCGCAGGCGGGAATCCAGGAAGAATCAGCTTGGAAACACTTACACAGTAAACAGGTTTAATGTCCCATCGGGTCAAGCAGGTTGTTTGAATTCCAAGCACCGTTGCCGATGATGCTATTCTGCTCGGCAATGTCCCGGCTTGCCGCTGCACTCTGCATGATCTCATCCGGTGACAGAGAAAACGTTCTCGGGGTTGTGGGCTGGGTCGCGTTACCAGTCGTCGCACGATTAAATCGTTCCTGCAAGCCCGTGCTTCGTGTCAGCGCTTGACCGGTAGGGCTTGAAGGCAATGCCTGCGCTGGCTTTTGTTTGCCCAAACTTTTATCGCTGGGTTTGCCGAAGATTTTGTCGGAGATACCCGCAAACACTTTCTGGGCAATGCCGCCAAATACAATCATCGACGTTAATTCCACCATCAAACCGCCTGCCGACAAACGACCCAGCAATGGAATCCAACGCAAGGGACGCAGCGCCGCCAAACGGCCCAACACACCGCGCGCTTCGATCGAATTCAGCAAGCGACGGCCAATATCAATGCCAATAAATGTGCCGATACCGTTGCCAAACAACTCATGGAAGAATGTTCTGCTTTTTTCACCTTCCTCCGCCTTGCGTGCCATCGCAAAGGCCGAACCAAAGGCCATCATTCCTCCCAGGAAAGGGGCGAGCATTTTGCCGGCGAGTTGTTTAATGCCTGATTTTTTGACAACCTCGGTCGATTTTTTACCCAACATATCGGTCATGGCATCCGCACAGAAATTACGCTTGGTGTAGAGCATTCCGGAAGCGAACGCACGGCCAACCGGGCCGACACTTTGCTTTTCAAGCTGATGCAACATCGAGGCCGTTTCCGCCGTCAACGGTTTAAACGTCATGGAAAGCCCGTTGATTTGTTTGCTCAATCCCGTCAAGGTGTTAATCGCGTGCTTATCCGCTTTTGTTTTGGTAGCAAGCGATTTCAAACGCTCGATTTCATGCTTGGCGGTACTGATAAAATCTTCAAAGTTCGTTTTGCCCGCCAGCTTGGCAACATACTCCGGCGTCTGATGTTGGGCGATGTTAAAACCCAAGGCCGATTTCAGTCGCGCAAAGCGGCTGGGTTGCTGAAACGGTTTTAGCACCGAGCCGATTTGTTGTTTCTCCATTGCTTCCAATGCGGCTTTAACGGCGGCTTCCGAAGTGTCATGCCCGAGCGCGGCACGCATCCGCAACGCATCCACCCAAGCCTTGCCCTGAAAGCGCGAAGAGACATTATTTTCCAAAAACGCGCTGATTTGCCGAAACCCCGCCGTGTTATCCAGGCGCTTGGCCAGCTTGATCATATGGCCTTTATCTTGCAAGTGACTCAAACCCAAACCAAGCCCGGCACCCAAAACGCCGCCTGCCAACAGCTCTTGCGGCGTACCGGGCATCAACGGATTTTCAAACGGCTGCGGTGCACCAGCCTCTTGAGGAGCGCCTGCAGCGTTTTGCTGCCCTTGTGCCTGAAGCGCTTGCAGGAAACCGTCTCCGGCGTTCGGGTTTTGCAGCATCTGCTGCGCCTGGGCCATCAGCCTCGGATCTTGACCCATGTTTTGCAAGGCCTGCAAGGCGGCTAATTGTTGTTGCACTGTCTGTGGCTGGCCCAGCTGGGAAAGCGACGGCAGACCTCCCGGGAAACCACTGACTGGCTGCCCGTTTTGCGGCATTGATGGATAATTCTGTGCCATCCGAAAGTCCCTGAATCCCTATTACTGCCCACGACGCCCTGAAACACGAATCAGATTGATGATTGCATAAAAACAGCGTGCAGGATTTTTGTGCCGTTTATTGAATCTCATCCCTGCGAAAGCGGACGTCCAGGGCTTTTCGATGGATGTTTCGATTCACGGGCTTTGCAATCATCCTCCATCTGGAGGATGAAACGCCGTCAATATCCTCTGTTTATACGTATGCGGACATGCGTGATTTCCGTACAATCAAACTTAACTCGTAACTTGCGGGTGGTTCAAACAACATTGTGGATTTCTGAAAATTCCGTAGCGGGTTCTTGTGCAAGCAGGAACCCGTTCTTTTTTGTGTTTGTTGACGCTAGAATACTGCGCAAGATACACCTTTCAGGAGGTAAACCATCATGCGCAGCATCAGTTTTGGCCAAAATCCAGACCGTTTCAAAGCAAAAGCCACTCGTCCAACCGGTTTTCAGGCAGTTTCACCCGTAAAGCAAGCTATGCGAACACTCATGCAGGAATTGTTCAGCCGATTCCAGGTGGATAGCCGCCATGAATTGGGAGCGCTGGGCATGCGAGACCTTCGTCAGGCCGAAGCGCCGAACCATCACCTGCAACTCGTCTGGAATCCAAAAGCCTCGGCCTTCCCTGCTTTAAGTGGCGTTCAGGAGACACTGGCCCGTCATTACGGCATCCAGGTTGAAATCATCCCCGACAAACCCCATAAGACAGCCTATTAAACCAATTGCCGCCCCTGCAGCGCCCGTGTGATAGTCATGCTATCGGCGTACTCTAGATCCGCCCCCACCGGCAAGCCAAAAGCGATGCGGGTCAGCTTGATATCCAGGGGCTTGATGAGCCGAGACAGGTACAGGCTGGTCGTATCGCCTTCAATCGAAGGCGGCAGCGCCAGGATAATCTCCTCCACGTCCGGCTCGCCCAAACGGGCCAAAAGCTCCTTGATTTTGAGGTCTTCCGGGCCGATGCCCTCCAAAGGTGAAATCAGGCCTTGCAGGACGTGGTACGCCCCCCGAAACTCTCCCGTCCGCTCCAGCGCATACAGGTCTTTCGGTTCGGCCACAATGCACAGGATACCTTTTTTCCGGCCCGGCTGGCTGCAAATCTCACACACCAACTGGGCAGACAGGTTAAAGCACTGCTGGCAGTAGCCAATTTTATCGCGAGCGTCCAATAAAGCGTCCGAAAAGCTGCGCACGTCTTCCGAAGCCTGCTTCAAAACGTGAAAGGCCAGCCGTTGAGCCGACTTTGGACCAATCCCAGGGAGTTTCTGAAATTCTTCTATTAAGCGGGCTAAAGGAAGGGTGTAACTCATAACTCAAATCCTTGCAGGGAGGGGCTTGGGGGCAGGAACGAACCCCAAGTATCAATTGTAGGATTAGGCAAGCCAGTATCCGCGGGGCCGTTCCCTCCCCGCGCCCCTCCCCTAAAAACCGGGCAAATTGAGTCCGGGGATGTTCAAACCGGCGGTGACAGCGCCCATTTTCTTTTCCATGGCGTCGGAAACCTTGTCAGTCGCATCCTGAAGGGCTGCCAAAACCAGATCTTCCAGCATTTCACGGTCGCCAACGGCTTCGTCCTTGAGCTTTACCGAGATGAACTCGTATTTGCCGTTGCAAGTTACCGTAACAGCCCCACCACCCGAGGTTCCGACAAACTGGCTGGACTCCATCTCGCTCTGGACCTGCTTCATCTGGTCCTGCATTTTCTGGGCCTGCTTCATCATTTGCTGCATGTTGAACATGGGGGAGTCCTTTCTTGCCTCTGATTCAATAGTGACGGCGAACGCAGTCAGACGTTTCCAAGGCCTGCCGCTCAACCGGGGCCATTATATCGCAAAGATTCTTGTTCGTCCCCGCTTTTTACGTACAGAGGCACGCCACAATAGCATCATTTCCGCTTCACCTGCTTTATTACAGCAGTCACATAAAACATTGATCCTCCGGTATCGATCCTATGGACGATTTCCTCCCCGATAACAACCTCTAGAATGAAAGCATCGGGTGGGAAAAACCATCCAAGAGTGGAAAGTGGAAACGTATCAGACGCCCAAGGGCGTCAATCAGGGAGAATTCGCTCTATGAGTTCATATGAGCAACGACAATCCGCCCAGCAAGGCTTCCGGTACTCATCCCGGCTCATGACGGCCTTGAATCGCTTTACCAATGGCCTGGCCACGGAAGTCAAAAACCCCCTGAAAAACAAGTACGGCAAAGCATACGACTATTTAATCTCCGGCGATACCTACCGCTACCGCGAAGAGATTGACACGGCCATCTCCCATTACCGGCTGGCCCTGGAAATCCGCCATGATTTTACCGAAGCCTACCTCGGCATCGCCAAGTGCCTGCGTCGCAAGGGCGACACGATGGGCGCCATCAAGTATCTCAGCAAGGCCATCGAGCAGAACGCCTTCCGCAAGGAACTGCATCTCGATCTCGCCAAGTGCTATGCCGAATGCGGCTACACGGATAAAGCCATCCAGCATTACGAACGCACCATCAAGCTGGACCCGCTCTCGGTTGAAGGCCGCTTTGGCCTGGCGTTGGTGGTGGAAATGAACGAGGACACCCGCTACGCGGTGCGCCTGTACCAGGAAATCATCGAGCTGGAAGTGGACTTTCTGCCTGCCTACAACAACCTGGGAAGCCTGTATATGCGGCTGGGCCAATACAAGCCCGCCGAAGAGCTGTTTCGTTCGCTGGTGGAAAAAGCGCCGGAGTTCACCCGTGGCCACCTGGGCCTGGCGATTACGCTGGACAAGGCAGGCAAACGCGGCGAAGCCATTCAGACCTATCATCAGGTGATGCGGATGCGTCCCAGTGGCAAGAATACGGATTTTATCGAAAAGCGCATCGTGCAGCTTAACCTCGAACTGGGTCGCGTGAAAACCCGCCGCCATACGACACTCGTTCGTATTAAATAGGTTTGAAGCAAGTTCATTCTGGGTTTGTATTAAACAACAATTTGGGATTAGTGACAGAGTGGTAAACCGCAAAACCCGGCTTTTTTAGCCGGGTTTTTGCATTGAGAACAAAGAACCAATTACGGATTGACGAAATATTTCTGCAACGGCTTGATATACATGGTCAACGGATTACACCATGCAATGCGCCAGAAGCCTTTCCAAATCCCCTTGATGACGCCATGCCGCTTGATGGCCTCCATCGTGTATTGAGAGCAACTGTACTCGCTGAAGCCGTTCAGCTTATACCCGCAGCGAAACAGTCCTGTCTTTTCCTTGAACTTTCGAATGCTTTCGTTCTTCTGATACCAACGAATCATCCGCTGACACAGGCGTTGCGAACCACTCAGCTCCGATTCGGAATTAAGCCTTGGATTGGTTGACGACGTTGCAGCCGTTTGTTTTGCCTGCGGATGCTCGCGTTGATGCCCGGCATGGCCAAAACGCACCGCTCGTAAAGCCGGTCGCGCTGCTTGACTATAAGAATATCCGGAAGCTGCCGAAAGCATCACAAGCCCCTTTTATTACTAAGTAGCAGCGCCACTGGTTTTGGCATCTTGGCTCACATCTTTGCTAAACATGCTTTTGATTTTGCCAGCCAGACTTTTGATTCCTTTCCAGATGCCCCAACCGGCAAACCCGGCAACAGGCAATAAGATAGGCGAGCAACAACAGGCCGCACAGGTCACCGGCTCAAACCCAAATTTTACACCGTTATTTTGTGCTTTCGTACCGAATTGGGCTGGCTTGGCAGCCGCTGGATTATACATTGAAGGTCCGCTAATGGTGGGCATTATGACTCCTTAAAGCGTTCTGTAAAAAGATTGATCGTACGTGGATAAAACCCGCTCAAGCCGTTTTGTGCTATCAGACATCCAGTCAACACGCGACAGCATACACGGATGAAGTTTTGTAAGCATTTTGCCTGTCTTATCCGTTTTCACTAGCATCAAAATCGCTTCAGTTCCGTTACATAGACAACGAAGAAGAACGATCTCTACAGATCCATAAGGAGTTGCATCGTATGAGCACCATTCATAGACAATTTTCAGGCACATCCACATCGACAACAGCGCAGGCACAGTTTTCAGGCCGGACTAAAGTGTCTTCTCAAGAAGCAGCATGTACCAGATCTCCTGAAGACAAATTCATTCAAGGTAGTGTTGGCGAAGGAGTGAAGCGCGTATTTAAAATGGCTTTCCTGCGTCCACGTGGATGGATAGAGACTATTGCCCACTTTTTTGGGGGGATCACCCTGGTTATTCCAGCAAAGCATTTTCTTGAGGGTTTGATTGGTGCAGACAGCTTATTTATTCCACGAAAAATTCGTATCACCAACCTGAGCGACGCCGTCTCTCACAACGGACGTACCATTGTTGATGCCATTAAAGATTACGTCGCGACCAAGCAGAAAGCCAAAGCCTAAACCAACTTCTCTGCCAAGACTACTTTGTCATTCCCGCGAAAGCGGGAATCCATTCAGTGGAGAAGCGAGCTTATCAGCGGCTTTAAATTTCCCGTTGATTCCTGACAATGGATTCCCGCTTTCGCGGGAATGACAGCGGCTCTCTGATCAACTCTATCCAAAGCCAGCTTGCTGACCACGGGGATGACAGGGGCATCAATTCGATTTTCGGCTGAGCGCGCCTTTGGCAAAGCCAATGGTGGCCGCCAGCATCGGTCCTAAAATCAGGGTTTTCAGCCCGGTCAAGAGAGAAATGGCCGCCGTAAAGGGCGCCAGCATAAACTGGATTGCTGCCAGCGGAACGGTGATGAGATTGGACAGAAAGCCGTATTTCATGCTTTTTAAAAAGCCACCCCAAAAACCGCCGCGTTCAGGCTTGGGCGTGGCTTGGGGCGACTTGCCTTGCAGTGGAGGCGTGACTCCACGGCTGCAGGCACCTTGCCCGCCAGCAAAACGAGTGTTCTTCTCCGACATTTCTTTTTTGGATGTCGCTGCGGGGACACGTGTTGGATGAACCGGGTTAAAG
>CAZXUP010000158.1:0-6752 GCA_964643815.1 uncultured Vampirovibrionales bacterium | reverse complement strand
CAGGACGGGTGGGGTCCAGTCCCAGCTTGACTTTCAGCGGGGTTGAGGTCTCAGCGGCTTTCTGAAGCTTTTTGGCGAGTTCCGTCACGCCGCCGGGCAGCAATTCACCGCCCCGGCAAAGGGATTGCGCCTGCTCCAGGAAAATCTGATCGATACCGATGGGGGTGACTGGGGGACTCATACGCAAAATGCTAACACAAGTAAGACGCTTTGGCAGTTGTGTCTACTGCTTACCCCTTTTTGAGGTACGCCCCTTCGCACCGGAATGGTTGTTTCGGGCTGTCTTTCTCAACGTGCACAATAGCCCAACGTAACAGGCGCTCCGGCGTTTCCAGTCGCGCCAAAAGCAGTTCTTCAATGGCCTGGACTAGCTCATCGGCTACCAGAACATCCTGAAACGATTCTAGTTGGATGGAAAAACTCTCGACGGTTTGCTGAGTTTTTACAGGCATGTGGCTCGAAGAATTCAACTACTCAACCGTAACGCTTTTTGCCAGGTTGCGGGGCTGATCCACGTCTTTTCCGAGAAATTCGGCCATATAATAGGCCAGCAATTGCAGCGGAATGGTGGTGATTAGCGGTGAGAGCAGCTCCAGCGATTCCGGAATCAGGATGATATCTTCAAACGTGTCGGCGATGCCTTCGGCAATCGGGGCGTTAGAGACCGCAATTACGCGGGCGTCGCGGGCACGGGCTTCCTGGCAGTTGGAAATCATCTTTTCAAACACCGTTCCGGCGGTCAGCACCGACACCACCGGGATGCTGTTATCCAGCATCGCAATCGGGCCGTGCTTCAGTTCGCTGCCCGAATAGCCTTCGGCGTGGATATAGCTGATTTCCTTCAGCTTCAGCGCGCCTTCCAGCGCCACGGGGAAGTTGACCCCCCGGGCAATAAACAGGACATCACGCGCGCCGCCGTATTTTTTAGCCAGCGCTTGCAGGGCATCCGTGTTGTAGAGGACGCTTTCAATCAGGGCCGGAATCTTCAGCAACTCGGCCTTGATGGCCTCAATCTGCGAAGGCGGGCAGGCTTTCCGGCGTTCGGCCAGGGCAATGCCCAGCAGGTACAGCGCAGTCACCTGGGCGGTAAAGCTCTTGGTGGCTGCCACGCTCACTTCCACACCCGCGCGCACGGGCATCACAAAATCCGCTTCGCGCGACATCGTGGCGTCCTCGCGGTTGGTCAGCGTCAGGACTTTGGCGCCTTTCTGGTGTGCCAGCCGAAGCGCGGCCAGCGTATCTGCCGTTTCGCCGGATTGCGAAATGGTAATGACCAGATCGTTTGCGCTGATGAAGGGGTTGCGATAGCGAAACTCGCCAGCGGCTTCCACTTCCACCGGAATCTGAACCAGTTCTTCAATAAAATACTTGCCCACCAGCCCGGCATGATACGACGTTCCGCAGCCGATGATGACAATTCGGTTGATGCTGTCCAGCATGCTGTTAAACTGTTCGCATTTTTCCGGCGTATCGCCCACCAGCCAGATGGGCTGGGTGACGCTTTGCAGGCGACCGGTTAGCGAATTTCGCACGACATCGGGCTGTTCGTAGATTTCTTTCAGCATGAAGTGCTTGTAGCCCTTCTTGTCGATGGTCAGCGGGTCGGTGCTGATGGTTTCGATGATGGGTTCCAGCACGTCGCCTTGCAGGTTCATGATGCGCACGCCGGTGGGCGATATTTCCGCGATTTCGCCGTCTTTCAGATAAATCAGCTTGTTGGTGTGCTGGACAATCGCCACCGCGTCCGAAGCCACGATAAACTCGGGCTGGCCGTCCGCGTCCTGTCCGATGCCGATGACCAGAGGGGCCTGGTTTCTGGCGGCATACAGGCGGTTGGGATGCTTTTTGGAAATGACGGTGAGCGCATAGGCCCCTTGCAGTTTGCTCAGAGCCTTTAAAATCACCTTGGAGAAATCGGATTCTTCCTGAGAAATGTGCTCCAGTAATTGAACAACGCTCTCGGTATCCGTTTCGCTGAGGAAGACTTGCCCTTTGGCTTGCAATTCTTTGCGAAGCTCATAAAAGTTCTCGATGATACCGTTGTGCACCAGGGCAATTTCGTTTCTGGAGCCGGTATGCGGGTGGGCGTTGGTATCGGTTGCCGCGCCGTGGGTGGCCCAGCGGATATGGCCGATGCCGATGTGGCGGTGCCCGTTGCTTCCATTGCCAGACACATCGCCTTTGATGCCGCTTAGATCGCCCGGCAGGATGTTTTCCAGATTGATGAGTTTGCCGGAGGACTTGTAGATATGGAGCAGGTTTTCATCATCCAGGTAGGCCACGCCCGCAGAGTCGTATCCGCGGTATTCCAAGTGGCGTAAGCTGTTCACGATGAGAGGAACAGGCGCTTTGTGACCCAGGTATCCGACGATGCCGCACATAAATTTTTTACCTCAGCCTTGTGGCGTTGCGTGTCATGTTGATGATGAAAGACCCTTCACGGGTGCATACGGAGGTATAAAACCCGGAGGTTTTCTGGAATTGCGCCGGAATGGCGGACTTCTATCCAGGATCTCACCCCGAGTTTTCGCTCAAGGAACTGCCTCAGATATGAATGATTGAAATGATGGCGGAAAACTCCGCCAAACGCAATAGACTGATGCGAACCAGCCCTGCTTGGCTGGCGTTGTTTGCTTGCTGGGTAAAATGGCGTTATGCAGCGATGCATTAGACCGTAAACGTGCTTCTCACCATCTCTTCATCGTCGGTCAATAAATAGACCGAATCCCGCTCTTCCAGAAACACGGCGTCCAGATCCACGATGGCCTTGCCGTTGCGTAGTACGCACACCAGGCGGGTGTTCTCCGGCAAGCGGATGTTGCCGAGCAGGTGCCCCCGGGCAAACGATACTTGCGAAATCTTGACTTCAATCAGCGAAAGCCCGTTCCGTTTGAGCGTTGACAGGTTATTAACGTCGCGCGGCGACAGGTTGGCGGTTTGTAATGTGGTCATCAGTCTTCCCTCCCTCTCAGGGTTGTGTTTGTGCCCCCACTATTTAGTTTTATTCAGGTTCATCTACCTCGCATCCTAATCTACCAAAAATGTCAGGGGGTTGAAAAGCCTTGTGCCAAGTACACTAAGGGCAGAATCCCCCGTCAGAGGGGCTGAATTGGTAAGTCAACCGGGAGGGAGCCGACATGCTGGCCCCGGCTGGCTGATTCATTCGGGCATCAGGCAGGCGGGCAAATAAAAAATAGTTCCGTTTTTTATTTCTCAGACTAACGTTTGTAGTAGGTTGTATGGTATTCAACCCGATTGCACAGTCTGAAAGGAAGATAAACGATGTCCCCTGTACAATTTGGCTCTTACATCGTACGCGGCAAGATAATACCGGTTGAGCATGCAATGCGTGGCGTCAGGTCACCGGTTGACCAGGTTTTTGACGCACTGACCGATGTGGAAGACGCGGACCTGAGCTTTTTCTGGGAAGCATCGCACGAGAATGACCAGGAGGATCAGTTTCTGGTTCTGACCTCGGAAGAACACCGGGATCTGGCCGAGGAAGCCTGGGAGATTGACGAGGGGCAAATAGCCAAGTGGCGGGATAACGCCTCGGCACGAACGATGCTGGCCCTTTTGAACGAGTTGCCGGTCATTGATGCGGGCAAAATCCTGAAAGCCTTGAGAACCGGAGATGGAAACGGATTTGATGTTGAAACGGGCAAGTTTGTGAAATCAGAAAAGTCCGCTAAAGAGAACCCGTTCAAGTAGTCCGACAAATAGCCTGACAAAACCAATGATTCAGGTTGCGATGCTCAGGTTTCTGTTGAGTTGCCTGTCTCTTCGACCTTAAAGATGCCGTTCATTGGATATTTATGAGTCACGTTGCCAACCCGAACGCAATAAAATCCAACACCACTGGCGCCTTTAACATAGGTTGAAGATGCGTTTGGATGCACAATGGGTGTATTGGGGCCGTGTAATTGAATCCGAGTCGTGAAGGTTTGACCAGAGGCTTGCTCCAGCTGGGCATGTTTTGCTCTAGGCTGCCTGGTTTTACCTTGGAAATACGATGTGCCAAACAGTAAACCGGATGCTTGCATAAGCCTTACCCTCTCTCAAACCATCAATAAAAACAGCGTCGAATTATCATAAACAAAAGCGGATGGCACCATCCTGATGTTTGCCACTCGTCTGCGATTTGAGTAGGATACCGGTAATAACAAGATGTTTAGCCAAGTAATGTCAAAACCCTACCGTCCTTATAGTCAATATCTGCAAGAAAAGCTTGGCGCTAAAACCTACAAGCTGACGTTGGATGCTGGCTTTACCTGCCCCAATCGAGACGGCACCAAGGCGTATGGCGGCTGTACGTTTTGCGATCAGACCGGTTCGTCGTCCCGCGAGCAAGACCTCCGCGACAGCATTACCGAGCAGTTGCTCAAAAACATGGACAAGCAGCGCAAACGCTTCAAGGCCGAAAAGTTTATCGCCTACTTTCAAAGCTTTACCAACACCTATGCTCCGGTAGAGCGTCTGAAAGCCCTGTATGATGAGGCTGTCAGCGCCCACCCTGATATTGTCGGGCTGGCCATTTCCACCCGCCCCGACTGCGTGGATGAAGAAAAGCTGGCCCTGATTGCCAGTTACAAAGACCGGGTGCCGTATGTCTCGGTTGAGTATGGCATGCAAACCATCCATGATCGCACGCTGGACTTGCTGAACCGGGCCGAGACGTATGAAGATTTCCGCATCGCGTACGAACTGACCCAGAAATACGACATCGAGCATTGCATCCATGTCATTTTGGATTTGCCCGGCGAGAGTTGGGAAGACCAGATGGCGACTGCCGACAAGCTGGCCGAGCTGAAGGTGCATGGGGTGAAGATTCACTTGCTGTGCGCGATGGAAAAGACGCCGCTGGCGGCCCAGTACCTGCGGGGCGAATGGCAGCCGCTGGATCAGGACGCCTATGTGCAACTGATTTGCGACTTTATCGAGCGTTTGCACCCGGATACGGTGATTCATCGGGTGGCGGGCAACGGGCATCGGCTGCACGTGGTGGCGCCGTTGTGGCTGCAAAAAAAGCTGGAGCTGATGAACGAGATCGAAGCCGAATTTGCCCGCCGAGGTACCCGGCAAGGAGATAAATGCCGGTTTGTGGAAGCCTCTGTATAAGATTACAAGAACGGCAGAGCCACAGGGAGCGGTTTTCTAAACTTCTTGTTAAGTAATGTAACAAGGAGAGGGGTGAAGGGTTGAAAAGTATATACTTTGGGAATACGATGTAAATATCAAGAGCGGGCTGCATCCTCTCTCTCGCAGCGGCCCGAGTAAGACACAGGTAGGAAGACAGTTAGGAAGCACTTTTTCAGGCACCAGGGTCTCATCAGGGAGAAACCTGTTGCGCAAACGTGGATTTGCCTTACACACTCACACTCCTCTCACAACTACATGCTAGAAGGGAAAGCCTTGCCAGTTGACAAGGCTTTTTTCTTTGACCCCGGTTGGTTATTTCAGTTTGAAGTGAAGAAGCTGAACTCTCGACGGTAAAAATCCGGCGCAGGATGCTCTGGGTGGAGCTTGACGGAAACACACGGGATTTTGAGGTGAAGAAGCAAGAAGGAGGGTAGCCTATGGCGATTGCAGCGAATTTTTTGGCTTCGGAACAGGCGTTGTTCTTCGAAATGGCGGAAACACCTGATATGGAAGATTTTGAGTCGGATCTTCCCAACCTGGGCGCTGCGATGGAAAGCGCACCGGCTTTGGAAGACGCGGCGGTGTGCTATATGCGGGCGGTATCCAGGCAGTCCGCTTTGTTGACCAAGGAAGAGGAGGTTGAGCTGGCCAAGCGCATCGAGAAAGGCGATGCAGCGGCCCGCCGCAAGCTGGCCCAGGCCAATCTGCGCCTGGTGATCAGTTTTGCCAAGCGCTATGCGGGCCGAGGGGCGGCGTTTATGGACCTGGTGCAGGAGGGAAATGTCGGCCTGATGAAAGCGATTGACAAGTTTAACTACCGCTTGGGTTACAAGTTTTCGACCTACGCGGCCTGGTGGATCAAACAATCCGTCTTTCAGGCATTCGCCGAGCATGACCGTCCCATCCGCCTGCCGGGGCACGTGATGGATAGCGTCTCGAAGCTTCGCAAGGCGCGAACGGTTTTGAAAGATCGCTATGATCGCCCGGCGACGGATGCTGAACTGGCGGAATATATGAAAGTGTCGCTGAAAAAAGTGCAGCAACTCAGCCGTGCTGCACAGAGAATTGTCAGCCTGGAAACCGAAATTACCTTGCGGGACGGGAACAGTCAGACCCTGGCGGAGACGATCGAGGATGAGCGCCTTGTGGATCCGGAGCAGAAAATGTACAAACGCAAAGCCATGAGCTGCTTACGGATGGCCTTGCTGCGGCATTTGGATGACCGGGAGCGCGATATCCTGTTCAAACGTTTCGGAATTGTTACAGGACAAGCGGAGCAGGAAAACGATAAAAAAAGCAAGATGACCCTGGAGGAAATCGGGAAAATGTATGGCGTAACCCGGGAATGCATCCGGCAAACGGAGATCCGGGCGATTCAAAAGCTGCGCCAATCCGACTTCCTACAGCAACTAACCGATTAGACAGTTCAGTTGGACGTGATATTCTTGATATAATTCTCAGGGTGGACTATGCTAAGCAATAGTCTCACCCCTTCTGTTTTTTGTTCTATCGGAGGTTATTTACTTAATGTCTCCCCGTCCAGTACGCCCGTCCCATGTGGATGAGGAAATGCAGACGCCTGATAAGCTCGAATTTGAAAAGTTACTGCAACA
>CAZXUP010000157.1:0-6863 GCA_964643815.1 uncultured Vampirovibrionales bacterium | reverse complement strand
CTTTCAAGGTAATATGGTTGGGCATGGGAAATTGCTCCCGCCTTATCTATAAAAAGAATCGAGAAAACATGGCAGAAACAGCTTCACCCATTCGCCTGAACTCTACTGTTGAAACGGCTCGGCTTTCCCTGAAACCGGACCCGGCTTCGGGCCTGTCTGAAATAGTGGACACACAAACCGATCAAGTGCTAGGTACAGTGAAGCATCCTGTGGACAGCCATTACGAGGTAGAGCTTTTCTACGGCAAGGGCGGTTTTATGGGGAGCATTTCCTCACCCGGCGGACTCCGCTATTTCGGCCTCCCTGGCTCCGAAATTCGGGTCGGTGGCGTCGAATTGCTTCTGGATGGCGAGCCTATCGTCTCCAGCCCAAACAAACGGGCTCGAAAAACAAAACTATCCCCACCACAAGAGGTTACAGACCAGGCAATGATCCTGGGCGCCGGACTCGCAACCCGATTTGAGCGGATTTCCGGCCAACTGACCCGTTATTCCAAGCCTGGCGTCCCGCTTGCCGGAGAACGCTCCGTGATTGAATGCATTGCCGATAGCCTAGCCGATGCCGGATTCACACATCTGCTCGTCAACACCTGCTGCGAACCGGATTCCGTCAAGACAGGCCTCTCCCGTTCCAGGGCCGAGCGGATTGACTATATTGACGAAGAGGCTCCCTCGGGGACAGCGGGCGGCCTGCGTAAAATGCTGACCAATTCCAACTACACGAAACTGTTGGATCAAGGGCAGCCCCTGCTGGTGGTCCAGGGGGATTCGGTGACGGACGCCGATTTTTCAGCCCTGATGGAAGCCCATGTCGCCCACAATGCACTGGTCACCATCGGCTGCCAGTTGGTGGATGAGGAAGATGTCGACAAATTTGGCATTATCGTCACGGATACCTCTGGGGAAGACGGCCAATCCGGCTGCATTACCGGGTTTCAAGAAAAACCGCCGCGCCATCTGGCCCAGTCCCGCCTGGGGAATACCGGATTTTACATTTTCTCTCCTCGTGCATACGCCATTATAACGGACGTTTACGTGGATCTTCTGGTTGAAGCCCAGGCTCAAGCGATCGCCCGTGGAGAGTCAGCACCCCAGGAAATCCCGCTGGACTTTGCCAGCGACATCTTTCCGGCTGTCCTTGAGCGCGTACAAAGAGACCCTGGGATTGGAAAGTTCTGGGCGCAATCGGTTGAGTGCTATTGGAGCGATATTGGCAACCCGAAGCAATATGTCCAGAGCATTCATGACATCTATGCGGGAAAAATCAATCTGGCCTTGCCCGAAAAGCCGGAACAATACTACAAAGACGGTATTATTTTCTGGGATAGCGCCGCCGCAATCGCCGCAAAAGAAGGCGCTGCGTTACAAGGAAACGTCGTGGTTGCGCTGCCTTTCCGCTCAGCGTAAAGCACACCGGATTTTTTTCTTGCTTTTCGTTAAGAATTTAGGGTTTCATGACACAAAAAGTGGTTGAGCGGCTTTTATGCCGCCATCAATAGGCTGGCTGAAAGGTCTTAGGGTAAATGTCAGAAATCAGCCGGGTTGGCATTGCAAGGCTAACCCCGGATAAACCGCAGCACGTTGTTTTCAGAGGGCAGGCAGGCACTCTGGCACAGCCTATTGCGCAAAAAGCGGTAGAGAGTGGAGTTTTCAAAAAAACGCTGGCAGGCATCGCGGCGGCAGCAGCGGCAATACCCATCCATCCCAAGCTGGAGAAGTTTTTCCTGAGCATTTCCAAAGAGGGAGCCGCCTCGGTTTACCCTAACGAGGCAGCGGTTTTGGCCGGACGATCGGCTGCCGAAGCCCATCGAACCGGCTGGATAGGCTTACAAGATCGCTTCTTTGAAGAGGCCTCTGTTGCAGCACTCTGGTTGGGCGGGGTTAAAGTGATGCTTAGCCTGTTTGACAAGTTTCAAAGCAAGCTTTTTAAAGGCCTGGAGCATCTTGATACCAACATTGCCTGGAACAAGCCCTGGGGCAAACTCAATCAGGTGGGTACCACCCCGCAAGAGATCTTTACCCAAAATGCTTCGGAGGCAGGTCGTTTTCTGAAACGCCAAGGCGCCCGGCTGGCATTCAGCGTTGGCGCTACCACTGGACTGATCGCCTATGTTGTACCCAGACTGAACCAGTGGAAGACCGAGTGGCTCATCAAGAAGTTCATCCTGCCCAAATATCAGCAACAACAAAACAAGCCCGAACATAAAGCCGTGGGCATGCCCGCAAAACCCGGTCCGCTTCAGCCTGCCGCAAGCTTCTTTCAGCCCTCTACCAACCCTCTCGATTGGCCAGCTTCCGTCCCCTCAGCCTATTCATCCGCTTATAATCCAATGCCCGGGTTCACACAGCCTGACACGCAGCAACCAGCACTGTTTCAAGGAGTTCCAACCTCTCTACCACGCAAACAGCCTCTACAGTTCGGTCTATCGACAGGAGCTTTGAGCGCTCCGATGAACGCGATTGGCCATTTCATCGAACAAACCGCCAACGGCAACCTGCTGGCCATCGACATTCCTCTGACAGGCGGACGGATGGGGACAGCCCGCGATCGTTACGAATCCATTGAGTACGGTGTTCGGGACGCCATTTCGCTGTATTTCTACATGAAGTTTGCCCATCATGTGCTGGCAGGCGCCAGCAAGCTGATTGATCCGGCTTTTGATACCGTCATTCAGCTGGAGCCAAAGGCAGCAGCGGAACTGAACCGCTTGATCGACAAGCGCCTGGGAGAACGCCTGGAACAATGGCTAAAGAAACATCCAGGCACTCCAGAAACAGAAGATGTAATCCGCAAAGCATTCAAAGAACAGGGTGAGATCCCCTTCCATCTCCTGCGCGAGGTGGTGCAAGGCTCGTCACAAACAAAGCTGCTGGGATCATCGGTTCGGCTAATGGATGCCATGCGGAGTGCCGCAGTGGATGGCGAAAAGGGTTTCTCGGCGCTGTTGGAAAACGAACTTGCCGCCTATTTCGGTCAAGAACACCAGGACAGCGCACTCAAGGCAAAAACAGCCGTGATGGAAGCCTTGAGGGAAATGACGGGCAAGACTCCATCCAACGAAGTGGACACCAATCATATCGCCAAGCTGCTGGAAGCAATCAAGCACAAGCAGAGTGGATTTGCCTCTCTTGAACTGAACGGACATCAGCGCAGCAATCTGAGTACCGCTATCAAACAGGCATTTCAACACACAGCAGGCATTCCAGTGGATATGAAAAACCCCACCGGCATTCCGGGATTGAAAGATGAAGCCATACAAGCCATCTGGAACACACTACAGGCTGATGAACAACACGCGTTGCGCAGCCGGGTTCAACGCATGGCCCAGGCAGATGCTCTGGCCCAAAGCTATCCGATGCTGCAGCGCACCCTCAACCTGCTGCGCGATCATAAGCTTCCGACGACCGAACCGCTGATTGAATGGGTGAACAAAGCCGTCAGCCAGCACCTGACACTGGGAGAACTGGTTGATGGTGAGCTGCAAACCATCAACGACGGCATCAGCCAGCTAAAACTGGATCTGCCTGCCAATTTGAGCGGAAAGCCAGCAGAACAACAACTGGGTATTTTCCTGGAAGCACTAAACAAGCCTGCCAATAAAGAGGCTCAAAAACTCCTGAAGCAAATTCAGGCATTGCAGCCCCTGGTCGCTGGGCAAAACGGACAAACCGCCGATAAAATCGCTCGGGAAAACGTGTTACAAGCATTGAATACAATGATTGAGGCAAGCCAAAACAAAACCCCAAGCCATCTTAAGCCACTGCTTTCTCGCTACCAGAGCCTGCTGACAGAGTTGATGGGAGACGATAATGGACGGCTGTTCTCCCTGGCGGTTTCAAACAATGATGAAATGCTGCAGAACAAAATCAAGGAAGTCTTGCTCGGTGGTTTGAAGCACGATAGTCGCGTTTTACGGAAGACCCAAGAGATTATCGGCCAATTTACACCTGATATGCGGGTTTATGTTGACCCCGAAAAGACCGCAAAACAACACAAAATTGTTAACGACTACCTGGACAAGTTAATGGAACAGGCTGAAAAGAAAGCGACGCTCAACCCGCTCAAAACGCCGTTCCGCACCATCGCGGGCGATCTGTTCAAACGCAATCGTTTCTTCCGCTACTTTGCCTGGACAATCGCCATGGGCGGCTCCATGCTCAGCTTGGGTGTGCTCATTCCCAAGATTCAGAACGCCGTCACCAAGAAACTGACAGGCCGCGACACTCATCCCGGCATTAACGAAGTCTTCAAGAAGTACAATATCGACCCCAACGGCGAAAAAGCCAAGGAGCAGGCCGCCCAAAAGCGCAATGCACTCTATTTTGCCCCGCCGATCAGTCGGAACAACTTCCAGAGCTTCAAACGCAGCACACCTCAGGCCCAATAGAGCCCAAGCAATTCGGCATCCGCCAAACAGTTACCCCAGACTGCCGGTAATCGCGAGCGGCTGACTCGATCCACGGTTAAACGTGTCGCCATGCAGGGCATTCAGCAGCAATCCGCCTGAAAGAAAGCCTACCAGGCCCAGGATTTGCAGAATAATCATCGTGTGACGCATCGGAATACCTGCCGTTTCAGTCATTTTTGAGTCCAAGTATAAAAAAACAAAGAAAATACAGTAATTGCCCCGGGTGATTACATTTGTTTATATTTCAAGCCTGCATTCCAAAGCATAACCAACTCTTCAAAAGAGGCTACCGGAGCGAGAAGCGAGTCAGGCTGCCAAGCGGCGGGACGAAACAAACAAACTCAAAAAGATCCTCTGTTTGTGTGTGTTACGTTTTGCCGAAGGGGTCCGGTGGAAGGATTGATTTAACAATAGTCAATGGCTATACTATAACAAGTAAAGTAGATTGAAGAAGGATTAGAATCAGTGCCCAAGATGATTGAGCCAGCGATTGAAGAAAAAGCCCTGCAGAATGTTACGGAAAACCTGAATCGCCTGATGCATGCGGGTCTCTACGGGGTTGAATCTCCGATTGAGCGCGCTATGGAGCTGATTGGCGACAAATATTCCTTCCAGATTATCCACATTTTGCACCAGTTCGAGCGTCAGCGCTTTGTGGAGCTGGAGCAGCAGATTGCCGGCATTTCTCCCCGGACGCTCAGCGCGCGGCTGAAGCACCTGGAGAAGTTTCGCCTGATCAACCGCCACCAATTCCCAACCATTCCGCCCAAGGTGGAATATGAGCTGACCGAGCGCGGACAGGATCTGGCCGCAACGCTTAAAAACCTGGAAGACTGGGCCAACCGCTGGTTTCCCTATCAGCCCTGCTAAGCTTTAGACCGTTTTAATAGAGTTTTTCGTTATTCAGGCGGAAAACGAGCGTCTCTCCATTAGGGCTTTCCAGGATCAGGCGAAACTCCTGGAGATCCTCGATATCCGGGAAGCGGAAATAATAGGAGTTGATGGCCTCAAACTGCCCATGGCTTTGACCATTCACCACCGGATCGGCAATCTCATCCAGGTGTTGCTTGGAGGGCTTCACGGTAAACTCCTTGCCACGGCCAAACCCAACGATACGGGCCGAGTAGGTTTTGGCAAACGTAGGCGACTTGCCGTAGAAATTGATGGCAAACTTCACCTCAGGCTTATTCTTGGGATCGGAGTAGTGGGCAACCCACTTGGCATACTTTTTGCGGGCTTCCTCCAAATCGCTTTTGCTGGGCTTCAGCGGAAACCCGCCTCTTGCCGACTTGGTGGCCAGCACCATAAAGGGAGAGTAGATGTTCAGCAGCGCGCCATTGTCGCCTTCCACCCAGTTGGGGCCTAACAGGGCGGCAAGCCCCAGTTTCTGGTTTCGCATGCCGTACACCAAGGCGGCGTTAATGGTTTTGGTTTCCATTTTGTACATGGCGGATGCCGGAGCGACGGCAAACAGCAAGCTCAGCGTAAGCGCCGCCATCGACACAAAAAGCCGGTTTACGCACGAAGAAGGGATCTGGAGTAATCTGCGTCTCTGAAGTACCATAAGCCTATCAAGCTCCAATCTTGGTTTTGCCATTCTCGTTTCCAAACGCCTGTACCAACTGCCTGTGCCTTATTATTCTACCGGGCACAACAGAAATTCTCCAGTGCAGGTCAGAAACACCCGCAAGAAGGCAACTTGGATTGGACAACCGGTTTTGAATACGTATAAGGAGACAAGCGCATGGCTGCGAAACGGGTTTTTGTGATTGTGATTGATGCCTGGGGCGTAGGCGCCTTACCGGATGCAGCCGACTACGGCGACCAGCAGAGCTTCAACACCATGGGCAACATCGACCGCGCCTCCGACCGGCTCTCGCTGCCAAACCTGGAAAAACTGGGCCTGGGCAACATCTTGCCGCTCACTCGCGTCAAAGCCCAAGAAGCGCCTTTGGGATCTTACGGCAAGATGTCGGAGTTCTCGCGCGGCAAGGACACCACGACCGGCCACTGGGAAATGGCGGGCATTTATCTCGAAACCCCATTCCCAACCTATCCAGACGGCTTCCCGCCGGAAGTTGTCGATCAGTTCAAGCAGGCCACCGGCATCACCGAAATTTTGGGCAACAAGCCTGCTTCTGGCACGGAAATTTTGAAAGAGCTGGGCATGCAACACCTGGAAACAGGCCACCCGATTGTCTATACCAGCGCCGACAGCGTGTTTCAGATTGCCGCGCACACCGGCCCGGAAAGCAAAGTGGATTTGAAAACCCTGTACTTTTGGTGCGAAAAGGCGCGTGAACTGCTGACCGGTCCGCACGAGGTCTCCCGTGTGATTGCCCGGCCCTTTGAAGGCGCCTCGCCGGAAACATTCAAGCGGGTCGGCAAAGATCGCCGCGATTATGCCGTACTACCGCCGGAAGCGACGACCCTGAACCGCATTAAGGATATGGGC
>CAZXUP010000156.1:0-6890 GCA_964643815.1 uncultured Vampirovibrionales bacterium | reverse complement strand
GAGTGAAAGCCCTGGGGGGGCTGCGGCTGGTGCATTGCTCGTTCTCAAAGCAGTACCGGCCGTCACAATCTGGTTGACCTGATTCTGAAAATTCGCATTACTCACACTGCTTAAGGGACTGATCAAAACAACTCTCCTACTAACCGGCTTCAAAATTCAGCCGCTTTATTCAGCAGACTGTTTCTTACACCGATGACTTCATTGCGCTCTCTCACTAACAAAATAAAAACAAGATAATAGGTCCGATTGATCATTCGAGTGTAAAGAAAGATAAAAAATCTATGGAATGCACTCATAGATAGGCTTTATGGCTTTTTTCGATCGAAACATTTCTGTAACAAGAATGAAGCCATCTAGTGTTAAACAGTCTATCTGCTGATACGTTGGATCAATTCCAGCGTGTGTTTTGCGTTTATGACGGCAGATTTAGAACACATAGGCTATAGGAGTATATCTGTTATGCATCCAGGCTCTCTTGTACAAAATACTTCTGTTCAGAATTCCGGTGTTCAAGCGCCATCCATTCGTTTTTCAGCGGCGGTTGGTAGCAACCCATCTCAAAACGTATCTGCTTTGCGCGCGCAACCGGCAGATGTTTTTGCCCCCCGTTTCGGCAATGATAGACCTCCCAGCGCGGCGACTCTTATCCAAGAGCGTGAAAAACTGCAAACAGAGCTGGAGCAGACAAAAGCAGAACTACTTGAGCAGCGTCAATTGCCGCCCGGCAGTTTGCGTCAATTGCTTGCCAAGGTGGTGCCCGGTACTGTAGTGCTTACTGTGTTTAAAGACCCTCAGGTTTCCGAAAAAGAAATGGAAAGGCTGAATAAGTTACAACAAGGCCTAAAGCGGAATATATCCATTTTTAACAAGCTGACCCCCGAGCTAACCCAAGCAGAAAAAAGGTCACTACCGCCATTCTTAAACAGAATAAAAGAACATCTATTACGAGCTCAAAACTATGATCTGTCTCAACTAAAGCAGGACAGACCTATAGGGTTAGGCTCCGGTTTTTGGATTCGTTGCAAGGACGGCCAACCCCGAGTGCTGACCAATGCACATGTGAGCCAGCCAACACGCTCACCGGTTTTCATGTCGCCAATAGGCCCTGTTACTGCAAACTGGGGAGCAGAATCTAAAATAAATGCTAATTTGAATCGTCTGAGAGCATGGAATGATCTTGACAAAGATGAAGCAGCCCAGAAGGTTTTGTTAAAGCCTGCCTACATTCCAGGTAGCAATGAAATTGCGCTTTCTACTCTGGCGAATGGCTACGATGTAGCCGTTCTAGAAGCTGATGACGTTCCAGAGGAGGTTCAACCGCTCCATCTGCCGGAACATTTGAATGACGTAGCAGAGGGTGACCGTGTTCTAAAGATTGGCAATAGTCGGGGTTTTAATGGAAATAAGGCGGAGGGGATTATCAGTCGATTGCTTCCCTCATCAGAAGTCAGAAAATTAAAAACACAGAAGCTTGCCTACCCGCTGATTGAAACAGATGTTCCAATCAACCCTGGTGACTCGGGCGGTGTATTAGTCAACATGAATGGAGAGGTGATTGGCATGAACCAGCGTCACTACTATTCTAACGCCCTCTTGCGTACCCCAATCCAAGGGGCAAGTTATGCCATTCCCGCGCCGGTGATTCGTGATCAGCTCAGAAAATGGGGCTTTCTGGATTAGTCTTGTGCTGATCCCAAGTTGATTATAATGTCTGTAACAAGCTAGCTAGCTTCTCTGCATCGGCCTGCAATGTTGCCACCGATTGCTTTAGCTGCCGCAGTTCGCCTAGCGTCAATGGGCGCTCGGCAAGTCCACTGGTGTCCAATAGCGTAGTGTGCGTTGTCGGATAAACCGCCTCGGGCGGACGCTCGTTCATCTTCATAAATCGCGGCATTACGGTTGCCCACGATTCCGATGGCTTGGTCCCCTCAACCATTGTCATGCGTCCTGCTCCTCTTCTCTCGAACTTGCCGCAATTTATTGCCTGTTTATTTTTTATAACAAAACAATAGGTTAAGGCAAGTCACTTTTGCAAAAATAAACAGGCTGTCCAGCGTGTCTGGAATACACTTTCCAGCCGTTGCCAGTTACAGCAACCCTATCGTATAAGCTCAGCCGCTGGCCTGTAAATTACCTGGTTGTACAATTCCCTGTGCCGTTTTTGACGCTAAGATATCCGCGTTCGTGAGAGAGGGAGATTGCATTATGGCAACGGCAACCGCTGTAAAACCCAACGATCCGGCCAAGGCCAAGGCGTTTTTTGAAGACAAGATGGCGTTTACCACCGGCCCGGTAGAACTGGCCCGCATGCTGAAAGAGCAAAAACAGGATGTGGTGGTGATTGATGTGCGCGCCGCCGAGGATTACGCGCAAGGGCATATCCCTGGGGCTGTCAATTTGCCTAAGGAAAAATGGGACACGCTGGCAGGCTTGAAGAAAGACAAGCAGAATGTGGTCTATTGCTACTCAGCGGTGTGTCACCTAGCGGCCATGGCGGCAGTCAAGTTTACCGGCGCAGGCTTTCCGGTGATGGAACTGGATGGCGGCTGGGACGAATGGATCGAGCACGACCTGCAAGTGGAAGCCAACCTGCGCTAAACTCTGTCATTCCCACGAAGGCGGGAATCCAGAGAAAGCGAGCCGAGACGTCGGCAAACAAAAGCTGCAAATTGCAAAACCCTATCCAAAACCAACTTGTTGGCCTGGATTCCCGCCTTCGCGGGAATGGCAGACTAAAAGCTGTGTTTGCTTAAAAGTTCGCCCAGGCGCTGTTTTAGCGCCTCGGGCGTGCCGTTGTTGTCGATAATCTCGTACGATGGCAAGGCCATGGCGCGTTGGCGTTTCTCGGCAAGTGGCATCTGGCTTGCAATACGGGCGCGGGCATCGGCTTCCGACAGGTGATTCCGGGCCATCAGACGGGCCAGTTGTTGCTGTTCGTCTACTTCCAGCAGCCATACTTCGTCGTAGTTCTTTTCAAGATTGGACTCAAACACCAGTGGAATGATCGCCACGGCTAGCTTGTGGAGTATATTGTCGCTGAAGAAGCGTTCAATCGCTTCGCGAACCTTGGGGTGTGTCCAGCTTTCCAGCAGCTTGCGTTTGGGGGTGTTGGCCTCTCCAAATACTTTTTGCCCTAGTTGTTTATGATCAACCTTGCCAGCAGGCGTGAACACATCCTGTCCAAATTCCTGCCGGATTTGAGTATGGAGATCCTTATCTTCTTCTAACAGACGGCGCACGACATCATCGGCGTCAATCACCGAAATTTGGTTTTGCTTCAGATATTCGCCTACCAGCGACTTTCCCGAGGCGATACCACCGGTGAGTGCCACGCGTCTTACACCCTGCGTTTTGTTGATACCGTCCATACGCCCTCCATACCTTCCTATGCTAACATAGACGAGTCTATTGCGTGGAAGCCCCAGTATGAAGTGGAATGACTTTGACCGCTCCCATCAAATTTTTGTTTGGCTGACGGCTGTTTTTGTCACCTGCCTGATTATCGCCAACCTGATTGGTTCCCTGTTGTTTTCCTTCCGGTTGCCGTTTCTGGCCGATCCGGTGCTGCTCTCTGCCGGGATCATCCCGTTTCCCGTCACTTTCCTTCTGACCGATTTGCTGAACGAGTTCTACGGCCAAAAGGGCGCCCGTTTCGTGACGTATGTGGGCTTTGGGATGTCGGTTCTGGTGTTTTTGTTGCTTAGCGTCGGCAATAGTTTGCCTGTCGATTCCAGAACAGCGATGCCTCCAGCGGTGTACCACACGGTTTCCACCCAGTATACGGGGATGTTCATCGCCTCACTGACGGCGTATATGATTGGACAGCTACTGGATATCCAGATCTTTCAGATCTTCCGTTCAATCACCAAGCATCGTTTCATCTGGGTGAGGGCTACCGGCTCTACCATTATTTCGCAGTTGTTCGATTCATTTATTGTCACCGCGATCTTTTTTGGCGGGCAGATGTCTTGGGATAATATTATGCAGTTGGCCACGGGCAATTATGTCTGGAAGTTCCTGATTGCCCTGGGTATTACGCCGTTGCTTTATTTGGGCCATGCCATTTTGCAACGACTGATGCCATCCCAGGAAAACGAGCTTCGCTAGAATGTCTTGATTTATTGTAGCCGCTTGATATTAAATGACTGCACCCCCCAAACACCGCCTCGTTTTATGACAATTGTGTGACAAAACACTGGAGATCCTCTCCGATGCTGAACCTCCTCCCCCGCGAAGATAAATTCTACAAGCTGCTCAAGGATTTAGAGAGCCACACCAACACCAGTTGCCGTCTGCTCAAGTCGCTGGTCGATAATCGTCACGATCAGGACGCCATCCAGCAGGCATCCGAGGGAATCTATAAAGCGAAGCGGGATGCGAAGAAATCGCTGGAAGTGATTACGCAGGAAATCTGCCGCACCCTCATCACGCCGTTTGACCGCGAAGACATCCAGGAGTTCTCCTCCGCGCTGTATAACATTCCCAAGCTCAACGCCAAAATTACGGATCGCATGCTGACGCATAACATCTACCCGTTCAACGGTGATTTCAACAAGTTTGTCGAAATCATCGAACGCGAAGCCGAAGCGATGTCTGCCGTTGTGAATGAGCTGCAAGGCAAGCTCAACGCCAAAACGATCACGGCCAAGGCGGCCATCTTGCATGAGCTTGAAGATCAAGGGGATGTCGTGCTGGGGCAGCTTATTGCCAGCTCGTTCCACGATATCAGCGATGTGCGTGAGCTGATTTTGCGCAAGGACATTTACGAAATGATGGAAGACGTCACCGATCTGTACCGGGACGCCGCCAATGTCGCCCTGCAGATTATTCTCAAGCACAGCTAATGTAACGCCAAGGAGCACCTCACCCAATGGAATTCGGCCCCGAACTGCTGCTCCTTCTCACTATTATTGCGCTGGCGTTGGTTTTCGATTACATCAACGGCTTTCATGACGCGGCCAACGCGATTGCCACCGTGGTGGCCACCAAGGTGATGACGCCTCGGACGGCGGTGCTGTTTGGAGCGGTGCTCAACTTTGGCGGCGCGTTGATGAGCACGCACGTTGCGGCGACCATCAGCAAAGGCTTGGTGCATGAAGAAAGCATGTCGATGGGCGTGGTGTTTTGCGCGCTGATTGGGGCCATCACCTGGAACCTGCTCACCTGGTGGTGGGGGTTGCCCAGCAGTTCGTCCCATGCGCTGATTGGCTCGTTGCTGGGGGCGACGTTTTTCTCAAGCGCGGACGGCATCAACAACATCGAGTGGACCAAGGTGACGAATAAAGTTGTGGTGCCGATGTTCACCTCGCCAATGCTGGGGTTCGTGATTGGGTTTCTGATTATGGGTACGGTCATCTGGCTCTTCTACAAAATGCACCTGCATCGCATCAACCAGGTGTTCGGGAAGTTGCAGATTGTTTCGGCGGGTTTTATGGCGCTCAGCCACGGCAATAACGATGCGCAAAAGTCGATGGGGATTATCTTTCTGGCCCTGATGACCTACAGTCAATTGCCGGGCGTCCAGTTTCCCGATTGGTTTTTCCATGAGGGCAGCGAAGGCCCGCCGTTGTGGGTGATGGTGTCTTGCGCCGCCATGATGGGCTTGGGCACGTTGAGCGGCGGCTGGAAAATTATCCACACGCTGGGCAACCGCATGATCAAGCTACAGCCCATCCATGGCTTTGCCGCCGAAACCGCCGCCTCCAGTATCATCATGACGGCCAGCCATTTCGGCATCCCGCTTAGCACCACCCATGTCATCACCACATCTATTATGGGTGTTGGCGCCACAAAACGTTTGTCTGCGCTAAAATTGAGTGTGGTCGGCAATATTTTATGGGCCTGGGTGCTGACTATCCCCCTGACGTTCCTGTTTTCCGGCGCGCTGATGGGCTTGTATAATTTTCTGCAAAGCATTTCCCTCTTTTAAACAGTAATAAAGGACCACTGCCTGATGGAATTTCTGCACGCGATTCTTGAAACCGTAATGGTATTTATCCACAACACCATCGATAGCCTGAGCTATCTGGGTGTTGTCATCCTGATGGCGATCGAATCGGCCAATATTCCGCTCCCCAGCGAGTTTATCCTGCCGTATGCCGGGTATATGGTGCAGCAGGGCAAGCTCGATTTTCACCTGGCGGCGCTGGCGGGTGCTGTCGGTTGCGTGGTGGGTTCGCTTCCTGCGTACTGGTTGGGTTACTATGGTGGACGCGATTTTGTGATGAAGCACGGCAAGTGGATGCTGCTCAGCACCCACGATCTCGAAACCGCCGACAAGTGGGTCAAAAAATACGGCGACTGGGCCTTTTTCATCTGCCGGATGCTGCCCGTGGTGCGCACGTTTATTTCCACGCCTGCGGGTGTGTTCAAGGCCAACTTCTGGCCGTTCGTCATTTTCACTTTCCTGGGTTCGTGGATTTGGAGCTACGGGCTGGTTTATGTCGGTGTTTATTTCGGAGAAAACCTGGCTGTTTTCAAGGAAATCTGGCACAAGTTTGATGCCGTGATTCTGCTGGTGCTTGTTGTATTGGGTGTATGGTACCTGTGGCGGCACTTCAAGCACATTAAAGCCGATCAGGATCAGTTGGCCGCCGCCCGCAACGCCGGACAAGATATTTAGGTTTAGCTATCTATAAAAAGAGGGAAATTATGAGCACGGAACCGGCGATTATCTCGGGTAGCAACGATTTGTCCCCGGTTTATGAACAGGGGCACGAACCTGAACTGAAGCCGACGCTGGGTTGGTTTTCGGCTACCACCATCGTGGCAGGCTCCATGGTTGGCTCGGGTATCTTTATCGTATCGTCCGATATTGCCCGAAATACCGGCTCAGCCGGTTGGCTGATGGTCGTATGGTTGATCTGTGGATTTATGACACTGGCTGCCGC
>CAZXUP010000155.1:0-6901 GCA_964643815.1 uncultured Vampirovibrionales bacterium | reverse complement strand
TTTTCCGGGGTCTCCTCCTTATCCTCCATCCGCGGAACGTTTTTGCGCCCGCATCCAATCAGATCACTGTTTGGGCCAGCCTTGCTGCAACTAATCCTACGGTTACGCATGCGGCTCTGCCATCAACGTCGCGTCATTGCATCCTTCGATCCACCGCCAGCGGTAGCCCGCCGACTCCAGCAAGCCGAACAATGCCTGCGAGTCGTTGCGCCGCCGATCTTGTGGGTCGTCAACGGCTTCGCATACCAGCAGGGGCTGTTCGCGGCGCAGCAACTCGATTGCCCCGCGCAACGCCCGCAGCTCACCACCTTCGATATCCAGCTTGATCGCCTGCACGACACCGCCCGGATGCTTTTCCCTCCACGAGTCGAGCGTGATCATAGGCACCCGCATACCGTCCCCTTCCGTGGCGACGCTCGAATGCCCACAATCCTCGCGCTGCACCAGAAAGCCCGGGCCGTTTTGGTCGCCGACCGCCTGTTCGTGCAGATAAACATTTCCCAGCGCTTCCTTGACAATGGTTTTTCGCAGGCAACGCAAAGGGCGCGGATCGATCTCGAAAGCATGAACGGCCCCGTTTGTCCCCACCAAGTCCAACGCGCGCAAGCTGTAAAAGCCGACATTGGCCCCCACATCCACGAAGACGCCTCCCGGCTGCAGCCGGGAGGCCAATGGCTCGAACACCTTTGGATCGAAGTCGCCTTTCATGTAAATGGCCCGGCCAAGGGAGGAGCGCAGGTCCACATACATTTTCCGACCGGTGCTCATGCGAGCGGCCACCGGCCACGGCCAATGTTTCGCCAATGCCAGCCCCACCTTGCGGGCCGGACGGAGCAGGCCGACTTGGACGCTATTTTGCAAATTCATTATGAAATTTTCTGAACCGGCACTTTCGGCTGCGCGTGAAAGTGACAAATTTCCCTCCCGTCGGGTTCCAAAATCCGTATATCGTAACCAGCCTGTTGCAGCAGGCTTCGGCAGCCCCGCGCCAATTCCGGCGAATGAACTTCCATAAACAGCACTGGGCGATGTTCCGTGAGCAGTTTGATCGCGCCGCGCAACACCAGCAGTTCCGCGCCTTCGACATCGATCTTGATCACCGATGGCGGCTGGATTTTTCCCTCCTCCAGCAAATTATCCAAGGCCACGGCTCGCACCTCAATCCTTTGGCCGTTTCGACCGGCCTGAAATGAACTCGCGGTGAGCTTGCCCATGCTGCTCTGGGGCATCACTTCAAATTCCAACGGACCTTCCGCATCGCTCACGGCGGCTTCCACCAGTTCGATGGGCAGGCCGGGATTCAGTTCGATCATCCGGCGGATTTGCGCGCAGTTCGCCGGCATCGGCTCGAAGATTTGCACCCTCGACGCCCCCGCCAGCGCCATGACGCCGCCAAAGAATCCCTTCCAGCCGCCAATGTCCAAGGCCGGCTCGCCCTGTCGGGTCGCTGAGGCGACAAGTGTGGCCAACTCGCTCTCATACGTGCCCGTCCAGATGCCCTTGTCGTCCGGCAAGGTGATGGGATACCTCAATCCACGCGCCGGCCCGGCATCCACGGTGTGGACAAACTCGCGCCCTTCCAGAAACCGCGCCAACAGCCAGCGTTGCAGATGGGAAACCAGAGGAATATCCTTGATTTCCGTGCGCCATCGCCACGGCACTAATGCAATACTCTTTCTTAACAACTCACGCATATTTTGGTTGCACTTTACTTTGAGTGGTTAGACTCATTACGCCTTACGCAACCACAAACTTTGCGCCATGCCGCCTTTCCAACAGGAGAAAGGCCTCTCAAAACCGGCTAACGTGCGCTGCAGATAAAATCCCGGCCAAAGCACCTCCCAGTTTGGTGAATTCATCAGCATTGTATGAACGATGTACTGTTCGCCCCACTTCAAACCGACATCCATCACCCAAGAGCGCGGATATTCGTAAGGCAAAAAAATGTCGTGAATATGCACGATCACACCAGTCCGTCCCTTGCTCAATAATTGGCCGTAAATGTAAGCCACGTCATTGGCCGGTTTGACCTCGTGACCGGTATCGATGAAAAGGATGTCGCCAGCTTCCAAACTTTCGACGCGCGCTCCAGCATCCCCGTATTCGATGGGACGCTGGATCATCACGTCCACCATCCGGGAAATCTCCAACCGCGGTTGCGGATCAATTGCCGCATGTTCGCATGAAAGCGAGGCATCTTTGATTGCCTGGCGGATGACCTTGGTGCTGTTGCCGCAGGCGATTTCCAGAATCCGGCCTGGCCTCTTGGCATGAACCATGGTATAGAGAATCTCCACGTCCGGCGACGAATAGAAACCGTTGTCGAACTGAAAGCCCGCATCATTGTCTTCTGAGCGAAGAAAAGTACTGAACCGTTCCCTATATTTGGAAGCTCGTCCAGAAGAAATTGGTGGGATGACGCAAGGAATGCAGACGGCAGGGTATAGACCTGTTTTTAAAACTGTCCTCCGGAGTCCACAGCCAACAAACGTTTTTCATCCTGAGTATCTAGAGTCAATGTTTCCAAACGAAGGTTGATCTTGCGGAGAATGATATTGAGAAAATTCAGACTGTTACGAAAACTAGACATAGGCTTTTCGATTGTACTTTGATAACTTAAAGACAAAACAATTTCTCAAAGATAGAAATGAATTTTTCTTTTTCCTGTTCTCGATTCGCCTCACGCAATGCAAACTCACGCGCATTGTGAGCCAAAGTTTCACGAAAATCAATATCTCCATGCAATCGAGAAATACATTTGGCAATTTCATCGGCACAACCGGGTGCAAACAACAATCCGCCTTGCGAGCGGTCAATCACACCTCTCAAACCTGGAAGATCACTAGCCACCACAGCCAGCCCCGCCATGTGATAATCGAAAATCTTGTTCGACACCGTGAGATCGTGATTCCGGCATCCTTTTCGCTCCAGACATAACCCGACATGATGCCGTGCAGCCTCTTTGACTGCGTCCTCAGGCTTGTAGGGTTCGTGGAAGATCACCCGCGAACCCAGCCCCAATTCCGAGATGCGTGATTTCAACTCGGTTCCGCCGTCCGCAGGCATCCGGCCTTGCAAATGCAAGCTCACATCTTCCGGCAACTGCGTCAGGGCCATCAGCGCGTCATCCAGCCCCCGCTGGCCAAGCCCCACGACGGAGTTGCGCCAATACAGGGCGAGGCCGCTGGCCGGCTTGGACGGGAGTTCCGATTCGGTCGGCGGCACATTGTCGAGAGGCAGGGGGCGTGGAATTCCATACTCCTGTGTCAAGGCATCGGCCACTTGTTTGCTGCTGGCCAGCACGAGCGCGCATTTAGGCAAAACCGCTTTTTCGAGCTCGCTTGTCATCCGTTTCTCCAATGGAAGCTGCCCGTCTCCCATGTCCGAATGAAATTCCATCGAATCAAACATGAGCAGCGTACCGCGCCGCCTCGCCGCATGAAAGGCTGGCAGGAGCGTTTCCATATTGTGCGCGAGATAAATATCCGCATCCACATCGAATAACAGGCGTTCCAGACCGAACGCCCGCGTCGAAAACGCACCGGCGCTGAGCGTCCCTGTGACAGCAAACTTCGCTTGCAGGAACTTCTGCCTAATGCGGTTCCATCCAAGCCGGACCGGGCTTGATGCCCGGGTCGCATAGCGGTGAGTCCGCCAGTCCACATTCGGAATCTCCTCAAGCGCCTTCACCGGACGCCGTTCCGCTCCGAAGGGCGCGGAATCCACGAAGACGACAGAAACACAATCGCTGCTTTGAGCCAGCCAATGCGCGTGGCGAGGCGCCCGCGGCTCCTGGTCCGCTTCCACCGAAGTGCAGACGCAGATCCGAAATGGCTGGCAGTTTTGTTCTTTACCCGTCATGATGTGTGCTCATTTCTCTCCATATCACCCGCAGGATTTTTTCCGCCGCATGCCCATTGCCGTATGGGTTCCTCCGTCTTACGCGGCTGTGCCGCTCAGCCATCATGCGTTCCACTGCTGCTTCCAATCCTTTCCCCGTGTTGCCCGCAAGCGTGACTGTCCCGGCCTCCAACGCCTCCTGGCGCTCCGTAGTTTCCCTCATCACGATCACTGGTTTTCCGAGTGACGGAGCTTCCTCCTGAATCCCGCCTGAATCGGTAAGAATCAAGGAAGAGCGATCCATCAGGTAAACGAACGGCTCATAAGGCAACGGCTCAATGAGATGAATGTTGTCCATGCCCGCAAGAATCCCTGCCGCCGGTGCGCGCACATTCGGATTCAAATGCACCGGATAGACGAATTCCCAATCCGCATGTTTGCGTGCTAGATTCCGGATGGCTCCGAACATGGCATTGATTTTCTCTCCGAAACTCTCCCTCCGGTGGGCGGTAATCAGCACCAGCTTGCGGGAGAGGTCATGAACCGCCTCTCTTGCGTTTTGCCAATGCGCATCCCAAATCTCCGCGCTTCGCTGGCGTACGCGATCGCGAACCAACAGCAACGCGTCTATGCCCGTATTGCCGGTGACGAAGATCCGCCGCGCGGGAATTCCCTCGGCGCGAAGAGCGCGTTGGTTCAAGCCGGTAGGGGCAAAACAAAAAGCGGCAAACCGGTCAATCAACGCCCGGTTGAGTTCTTCCGGGAACGGATTCGCGAAATCACCCGTCCGCAGCCCGGCTTCGACATGCGCCACCGGCGCCCGGCAGTAGAACGCCGCCAGCGCAGCGGCGAAAGCCGTTGTCGTGTCACCTTGCACTATCACCAGATCGGGCTTTTCTTTCGTGATGACGGCTTCGATGCCTTCAAGCATGCGTGCGGTCATGCCCGTCAGGGTTTGATTCGGCCGCATGATGGCGAGATCATGATCCCATTTGATATTGAAAGTATCCAAGACCTGTTGCAGCATCTCACGGTGCTGGCCGGTCACACAGACGATCGGTTTGAATCGTTCCGGGGCTTCCTTCAATCCCAGTATCAAAGGAGCCATCTTGATCGCCTCGGGACGTGTGCCGAAAACACATATGATTTTCAAAGGATGGGGCATGCTTGTTTCACATGTGAAATGTTCGAAAGTGCAGTTGCCGGGCAAATCGTATATTTGATAAGTGGAAGAACCCGTGATCGGTTGTTTTCATTTGATGCAAATCAAGCTTTTTCAGGCATGCGGAATCCATAATATTTTTCTCAAAAAATCCCGAATTGGAAAATAATGAATCATGTCGGCAAGCAACCGCGCAAAGAACAACCGCAACGTCATCATGTAGAACAAGCCAAAGCAGATTCCAAAAATGATAGCATGGGTGAATCCAGAAAGCTCGAATCCCAAGGCGTCACACCCCAGGTGGCAGAGTGCCCAAGCTGTACTGGCACCTGCCATCGGCGGCGCTAGCGCCGCAAGGATGCCGATGGGGCTGAGTGCCTTCAATCGGCACAACCATAAACTGTTCAATGAAAATACGATCATATGCACTGCCGACAACCCGATGAGGTATGCCACTAAGCCTTTGGGCAAAACCAGGAACAGCATTGAAACGGTCCCGGCAAATGCCAATATATCGGCTGCAAGGCATCGCGCCGGTTGCTGCCGTGCCAGGAGCAGACTGGAGACCGTCTGGCTCAGTGTCAGGAGCAGGCCACTCAACATCGCCCAAGGAAGGAGAGGGATCACCCCGTCCCACTGGCGGCCATAGAGTGCATGGACCACCGGAAGCGCGAGCACGGAGAGAACCACGGCGATCGGAACCGCAACCCATGCAATGAGCCGCAGCAGCAGCCCATTCATATGAGCGGCATTTCCGGAATCCGGATCAAGACGCGTGAGAATGGGATAGATGGCATACACCAACTGCGAAGCAAACTTCATGCAGAGCATATGCGCCAAGCCCGCCGCCCGGTTCAGAACCCCGAGCTGGGCGAATCCCAATGCCTTGGCCAGCACCGCCGACTCCATCAATTGCCGTCCCAAAATCGCAGTGCCACTTCCCATGCGGGTGACGCCGAAACGCCAAGCGTTCCGATAATTGGACCACGACCATGTCCACTTCGGTCGCCATCGTTGCACGAAGAACAAGTCGATGATGAAAGGCAGCGTGACCGTTATTCCCGGAACCAACAACGCATACACGCCCGCGCCGGCCGCCGCCATGCCCACGGCAAGCAAAGTGCTAACGACCAGCCCGGAGGCATGCAGCAACCGCAGCCGTTTCCAGTCGAACTGGCGCTCAAGCATCTTGACCCGCAATTCGCATGGCCACCCCAACAAGAACGTGATGGACATCACATGCACCAGGATCGCCACAGGCGCGTAGCTTTCAAACCAATGGAGGGCGCCTGCTACCAAATTCGTCGTCCCAAACATGGTGACAGCCATGACCGCGCCGGCAGTGAAATGATCTTGGTAATGTACATCCGCTTCATCACTCACCTGAAGTGTGTGCGCAATAAAATTATTGAATGAAAAGACGCTGATGAAGCCAATGACACCTGTCACTAATCCGAATTGACCGTAGGCCGCAACATCGAGCAACCGCACCAGCACCAGCATGGTGCCAAACTGCAACAGATCACGGAATAGGTTGAACCCCGTGTTCCAGATTACTGCTGAGCGGGCTTTTTGACCGAGACCGCTCACTGAATTGTGCTTGAGGTCCGCCATGTCCACCTTGAGAGAGGAAGCGGAGGGACTCGGAGGAGCGGTGCGCATGGGCTTGTGGGAGGGGGTAGATGTGGGAGATCAGAGATCAGAGATCAGCCGGGAACGTGCGTTGCACGATTGAACAGGAGAATAACGTCGTTACATCAGAAGAGATCAGAAGTCAGAGGTCAGAGGTCGGAGGTCAGTGGGCTGGGGGAGCCGCCTTGTGGAAAGGCGGGGTACCTTGGTGGGCGGAGTCATGGTGCGGTTATTCCTGCTCAGATGCGGGCGCAAAAACGTTCCGCG
>CAZXUP010000154.1:6600-6951 GCA_964643815.1 uncultured Vampirovibrionales bacterium | reverse complement strand
GTTTCACGGGGCCTCTGCAGTTTGCCAAAGACGAGGAAATCCGCATCCGCCTCCAGTTCACCGAAGAAGGCGAGGCCATGCTCCTCAAGGCCAAGGTGATTTTCTCCAATGAAAACCGGATCAAGAGGCGAGATAACGATTTGTATGCAACCGCCTGCCAGTTCTACGATCTGGAAGACCGGCACGAAATGATCATTGTCCGTGAATGCTTTCGGCGCGAGCTTAAGCAAAAACGCTAATCACTCAAGCCACAGCGCTTTCAGGGGAGATGGGAATCTCGACTTTGCCGTGTGTTACAATAGACGAAATTATTGGGGATACGGGAACAGGTATTATGGCTCCAAACAGTCA
>CAZXUP010000154.1:0-6590 GCA_964643815.1 uncultured Vampirovibrionales bacterium | reverse complement strand
CCGCGAGGATTTGAGGGTGTTAGCCACGGAAGAGCTGGTGATCAAAGCCCAGAGTGGTCAGATGTCCGCTTTGGAAGAGCTGGTTGCCCGTCATCAGCGGCTGGTTTACGTCACTCTGTACCAGTTGGCCCCCGAACGAGACGATATCAACGATCTCACGCAAGAGGTCTTGTTGCGCATGTGCCGCTCCATCAAGTCGCTGCGCAACCCCAAAACCTTTAAATACTGGCTCAACCGGATTATCACCAACCTCTTCTACGACGAGCTTCGCAAAGCCCCTCGCCAGTTAAAAACCATCTCGCTGGACGAACCCATGTACGACGACGATGATGATCACTCTCCGGCGCGGGATATTCCTGACGTGACCGACATGCCGGACAAGATGGCCCTCAACTCCGAACTCGACCAGAAAATCCAGCAAGCGATCCAAAATCTACCGGAACAGTTTCGAACAATCATCGTCCTCAGAGAAATACAGGGGCTCAGTTATGAAGAAATCGCGAGCCTGACAGATACCAATATCGGCACGGTCAAATCCCGCCTAGCGCGTGCCAGACTTAAACTTCAAGAGGTGCTTCAACCCTACCTCAAAGAAATTTAACCCCCTAGAACTGGTTTAACTGCACTGTTAGTCGATAGGAAATTCACCTGATGCAGGAGAATCCCCCTTATTCCATCGCGGAAATCCAACTGCTCATCTCTCAATACCTGGATGGCGAGATGAGCGCGGATCGCATTGCGGAAATCGATGCCCTGCTGGACAGATTCCCTCCATATAAAACCGAATTCCTGCGTCTGCAAGCCATCCGAAACCATGTTCAGACTGCTCTAAACCCGGAAGCCATCCCCGAGTCCGACCCCACCCCGCTCTGGCAAAAGCTCGCCCGCCAGCTCCAATCCGATGCACAGGCCGACGTACTGGACTGCGATCCCGAATTTGTTTCTGCGTATTACGATCACGAAATTTCCCCATCCGACCCCGCGCTGCAGGCGTTTGAGGCCCAGCTCTACAACAACGAAGAGGCCAACCGGCTGCTGGCGGAACTCGGGCAGGTATCGGATGCCATTCGTCAATTTGGCTATCGAATGGAAGAAGCCTGCACCCTGGATATTACGCAGCAGGTCATGGCGGCCTACCGGGCAGAGCAAGAAGTGGGCATTCTTTTGGAGGAAATTCCACCCAATCCCAAAGCCGAAACGGTATCAGCCTTTGCCGATCAGGAGCTGTCCCCCCGTGAAATTATTGAAGCCAACCGCCTGATTGAAAGCGATGAGAACGCCCGGCAGATGTTAAACCAGTTCAGCCAACTGTCGGAAGGCATCCAATCCGTCTCCAGCCAAATTCAGGCGCAAGCCCCCGATCTCTGGCCTCACATCAAGGAAACACTAACCAAAGAACTTGCCGATAAGCCCAATGTCGCCTCACTGCAAGACGCTCGCAAAAAACGGTTGAACAGCGCGCTCAAGCTGGCCGTTCCTGCCGCCGCAGCCGCCATCCTCATTCTGCTTTCCATGCCCAGCCTCAAAACCAGCAGCCTGAACGCAGCGCGTGAGCTTTCTAAACAAGACGCCGCCCGGGAACTTTCCCGGCAAGAACCAGCCCCATCTGCCAAAACGCCTTTGGAGGCCGATGAATCCCGCCAGTTGGCCTCCCTGCCACCCAACACCTCCATTGCAACTGCTCTCCCCAGTTCTAATCCCAATGGAGCCGACTTGCAGGTGACACCGGTTTCCCTGCGCCGTGTACCCGGCATTTTATCCAGAGAGAGTGAACCGTTCCCGGCACGCATCCCCATGACGCCATCGCCATCCGCCGCCATGGAAGCCAGGTCCGAGTCTTCCCTCGGGGCATTGGCATCCACCGCGCCATCGGCAATGGACACCGAAGCCCGGTCCACCAGCCGCTCTCATCGTGGAAAAGCCCCTTCCTCGGAAGAATATCTATTTGAGGCATTGAATGAGCAAATGCCGAACGGGGATCTCTCAACACTTTTAGGACAATGAATTTTAGAACAGTAACAGACAGCAAGGCAAAAGGGTGTAACGCCGTGAAGTTGAAGAAACCGCCTCTCTTTATCAACGAACGACCGAACTCGGAAACGAGCCAAAGTTATGGCGCATTGCGGGTTTTTACACTATCCGTTCCCGCGTTTTTGCTCCTTGTGTTTATGTGTCCGCCGGGCTTTGCCCGCAACATTAACTGGGAAGGGCTCAATCTGTCTCCCCAGCAAGAAAGCCAAATCCATCAACTGGAAGACTCCTGGGAAAAAACGCATGAGCAGGTTTCTGTACAAATAGAGCGCGACACGGCGGAACTGCGCGCTATCCTCCCCACTGGCGATATCCAGCGCATCCGCCTGTTGCAGAATCGCATCACCAGCAACAAGATGTACCTGATGAACCAGTCGATGGACACGTTTCTCAAAAAGCGCGACGCCTTGACGCCAACCCAACGCACCGAACTGCAAAAAATGATGCCCGGCAAAGGGAATTAAAAAAGCCAAACTTAAAAAGTTCTAGCGCCAAAGTGCTTCTTGAGCAGCTCAACAAAGGCACGCAAACCTTCTTTAGTATCGGCATACCAGTAAAACGCTTTAAGCTCAGGCTGTAGTCCCCATGTATCAAACCGTTTCTTTTCTTCCGCAGTAAAACCATTCTCTTTGACTGCCTTGTTTTGGTACAACGTTGCTTCAATTTGTCGCTTTAACCCTGCTTCATCCATACCATCCATATAGCCAAAAGCACGCACTTCTTTACCATATTTTCGGTTGAATTCAATGGTTTCTTTTTCCGGCAAGGCTTTTCCATTCTTGATGCTAATAACCCAGCTGGACCAGATACGTCTAATATCAATAAAGTACGGTAACTGTTCCAGACCGGCTTCTTCCTTTTCCTGAGCCACCTGATCCGGATAATCCCTTTCCGCATAATCACCTAAATCTGGAAAAGGGGTTCTACCATTCTCCTTGGCAGTTTCCTCGGCAATCAAATTACTTGGCATTAAACCCGCAAACGCAGGTTTTTTCGAGCCAGTCCGATATCCAGAAGAAATAACTTGTGGTTTAAGCCCAATAACGGTCATTCCGGAGCACTCCTGATGCTACTTGCCATGGGTATTCCACGTCAATAAACACAAAAGCAAGTTGGAATTGCTTAGGGCTTTTTCGGTTCCGGCTTTTTGATATTCCATTGCATATGCAGTTCTTTCAACTGCTCGGTATCCACCTCGGCAGGGGCATCCGTCATCGGATCGATCGCCTGGTTTGTTTTCGGAAATGCAATTACATCGCGGATGCTTTCCGAACCCGTCAACATCGCACAAATCCGATCCATCCCCAACGCAATGCCACCATGCGGTGGTGTGCCGTATTGAAACGCATCCAGCAAAAAGCCAAACTTCTGCTGCGCTTGCTCATCGCTTAAACCAAGCAGCTTGAAAATCTTCGCCTGCAAATCCGCCTGGTGAATCCGGATCGATCCGCCGCCGATTTCCGTGCCGTTGTAAGCCACATCATAACCCAACGAACGCGCCTTCTCGGGTGTCGAATCGAGATAAGCCAAATCATCCGGGTGCGGCGATGTGAACGGGTGATGGTTGGAAGACAAGCGTCCGTCTTCGCCGCGTTCAAACAACGGGAAGTCGGTCACCCACAAAATTTCGTGGCGATTTTTATCGATCAGGTTATGTTTTTCCGCAAACTGCAAACGGAACCGCCCGAGGACCGTGCAGGCGTTGGAGAATTGATCGGCCATGAAGAACACAACATCGCCGGTTTTCGCGCCGGTGCGCTCAACCACCGCCTGTTGTTCCGTGTCGCTCAGGTATTTGAGAATGGGCGATTTGGGCCCTTCTTCACTGTACACAATATAAGCCAAGCCCTTGGCGCCATAGCGTTTTGCGTCCACCTGCAAGTCATCCAGCTCTTTGCGGCTATACGACGCAGCACCTTCCACCCGCAACGCTTTCACGACACCACCTTCATCCACGGGCTTGCGGAATGCGCCAAATTCGCTATTGGCAAACACGCCGGTCAAATCGACAAATTCAAGGCCAAAGCGCAAATCCGGCTTGTCCGAACCATATTTTTCCATCGCCTCTTTCCAGGTGATGCGGCGGAACGGCGCCTTGATAGTGACATCGGCGGCGGCAAACACGTCCACCAGCAAACCTTCCATCAAACCCAGCACGTCGTCCTGCTCGATGAACGACATCTCGATATCCAGTTGCGTAAATTCCGGCTGGCGATCCGAGCGCAAATCCTCATCGCGGAAACAGCGGGCAATCTGGTAGTAACGCTCGATACCACCCACCATCAGCAATTGCTTAAAAATTTGCGGCGACTGCGGCAACGCAAAACATTTGCCCGGATGCACCCGGCTGGGCACCAGATAATCCCGCGCACCCTCCGGCGTGGTTTTGATCAAAATCGGTGTTTCCACTTCCAGAAAACGACGTTCGTTGAGATACTGCCGCACAGTCTGCGTGATGTTATGCCGCAAGACCAGGTTGCGCGCCATGGCCGGACGGCGCAAATCGAGATAACGGTGTTTTAAACGCAAAAATTCATCGACACTGTCCGCCTCATCATCCATCGGAAACGGCGGCGTTTTGGAGCGGTTGAGAATCTCCACCACTTCGGGATAAATCTCGATATCGCCGGTTGCCAAGCGGGGGTTCTGCGTTTCCGCCGGACGCAGGGTGACAGGACCGGTGATGGAGACCACGTCCTCGTTTTTCAAGCCAGAGAGCGCCGCATGCGCCTGCGGGTTTTTGGAAGGATCGGCCACGATTTGCAAAATGCCTGTGCGATCCCGCACTTCAACAAACACAATGCCACCCAGATCGCGGTTGACGGCGACCCAGCCATTGACGGTCACGGTCTGTCCAATGCGAGATTTATCCAAATCGCCGCAAAAGTGGGTTCGCTTGGTAAAAAAGCCGGTATTTTGGGCTGGTTTTTGGGAGGTCTCTTGCATCTGTTTCGTCATTGCGTCTTTCATTGTGTCTTCCATCGGGGCATCTTCAATCACAGGGGTTTGCGTCATGCTGTCTACTCACTATGTCATCTCTCTAGGGGGCCATATAGGCTGGAAGTTTTATCATAACGCAGACAAAAAATACATCAAGAACGCCTGTTTTTCGGGTGAACGGGAATTTCCACGGTAAACGTAGCCCCTTCATTCACCAGGCTTTCCACAGAAATCCGTCCATGATGCTTCTCGACAATCCGGTAGCACAGGGCCAAACCCAGACCCGTTCCCACACCAACGCCCTTGGTGGTAAACCCCGGATCGAACACCTTTCGCAGGTTTTCCGGCGGAATTCCCTTCCCCGTATCCGACACGACAATGGTCGCCGTATCGGTTTTCGGCGAATAGCGGGTCTCAATGGTGATGGCCCCCTCTCGCCCGTTCTGCTTTGCCCTGTCTCCATCCTGAATGGCATGGGCGGCGTTCACCAGCAGGTTCATAAACACCTGGTTCAACAAGCCCGGATAGCACTGGATCAGCGGCAACTCTTTACTGTAGTCTCGAACCAGCCGGGTATTCGGATTGAGCACGCTTTGCACCAGCAAAATCGTGCTTTCGATGCCTTCGTGCAAGTCCACGGTTTTCAGCTCCGATTCATCCAGACGGGCAAAGTTGCGCAGGTTTCGGACAATTTCCTGAATGCGCGAGGCAGCCAGCTTGTTGAGCGACAGCAGGCTATCCACACTCTCCATGAGGGCGTCGGCATTGCTTTCCTCACTGCTCGAAATAAGCGGTTTCAGCTTCTCAATACAGCCTTTCAGCGTCGAATTATTGCTCACCATCGTGCCCAGCGGCGTATTCACTTCATGCGCAATCCCCGCCACAAACTGCCCCAACACCGCCATTTTCTCGGATTGAATCAGGTACAATTGGGCCTGTTGCAACTCCTCAAGCGCCTGTTCCAGCTCTTTTTTCTGTTGCTCCAGCTCCAAAAACAACTGTGCCTGGTGCAGCGCCACACCCAAATGCTCGGCCATCGCCCGTAAAAGCTCGATATCCTCAGCCACCCAAGCCCGGTAGGCATCGCACTGATGCATGGTAATCACCCCGGCCAAGGTTTCCCGGATCAAAATCGGAAAAATAGCCAGCGACTTGATGTCGCTCGCCTCTAAAAGGTCTTTGAGCATTAAGGATGCCGGGCAATCCCGGACATCATTCAAGACAAACGGGTTAAACGACTGGTCTTTTCGAAGCTGAAACACCTGCTTCTCAAAAGCCGTACCGTCCGCGGATAACCGAGGCGCTCCCGGCAACTGGTATTGAAAGGCTTTTTCCTCGCCATCCGGTGGAAAGTACCGGATAAAACACCGACTGACGCCCGTCACCTTCCCCAATTCCGTCACTGCCGTGCCCAGGATAATATCAATATCCAGAGATTGGCGAATCGACATCGTTAACTGGTTAATCAGAAACTCCCGACTCGCCTGGGCCTGGGTTTGCCAATAAAATTTCGCGTTTTCCACCGCCACGGCCAACTGCGCGGAAACCTCCATCAGCAATTCTTCCTGATATCGGTAAAATCCACTCTCTTCACGCGTGGATAGCGCAATCAAACCGAT
>CAZXUP010000153.1:0-6963 GCA_964643815.1 uncultured Vampirovibrionales bacterium | reverse complement strand
GCGGCTTCGTCCACATCCGGGCTGATGATTTCAAAATTGAGATCGAGCGAAGCCAGTAATTCCCGGCGGCGCGGAGAGCTGGAGGCGAGGATGATTTTAGAGGGAGATGATGTGTGAGGCATTAATTGAGGTTCCTTTGCATGCTTGTAGAATCTGGGGCCGTTCCCTTCTTCGATGAACCCCATCCGTAAAGCGTCTGTCATCGCTAACGGCTGGAGGTTTCCCCGGCCCCCTCCCTGACATAGCGTTTTTCGATGAGTTCAGGAGGAAGGAAATCTTGATGGCGTTCGGGCTGATCGTGGGTGTAGATGTAGCCTTGGCCGTGACCGTGGTTTTTGGCGCCACTGTAATGCGCGTCGCGCAAATGGGGTGGCACGGGGTAGTTATGCCCCTTATGCAAAATGTCATTCATCGCGTCATCAATCGCGCAAATGGCGATGTTGCTTTTGGCCGCGTTGGCGGTGTAAATCGTCGCCATCGCCAGCGGAATCCGTCCTTCCGGCAAGCCCAGACGTTCCACCGCTTCGGCAGCGGCCACGGCGAGTTGAAATGCTTTCGGGTCTGCCAGCCCAATGTCTTCGGCGGCGGTAATCATCAAACGACGCGCGATAAAACGCGGATCTTCGCCGCCCGCAATCATCTTGCCCAGCCAGTAGATGGCGGCATCGGCATCGCCGCCGCGCATGCTTTTTTGATAGGCCGATGCGTGATCGTAATGCTCGTCGCCCTGGCGGTCGTAGTTGAGGCGGTTTTGTTGGGCGAGGGATTCAAGTAAATCCAGCTCGATTAGTCGGATCTCGGCAGCATTTTCATCCGGGGGCCGTTCCCTCCCCCAGGCCCCCTCCCTGCTGTCCATTTCCTGCCCCGCGCCCGACCCTTCCCTTAATATGGGGGCGCATTTGTAGGCGATTTCTAGGAGGTTCAGGGCGCTGCGGCCATCGCCGTTGGCGTAGTCGGCGATAAAGCCGATGGCTTCATGCGAAATGCTGACCTTCTGTCGGGTTTTGCCCAAAAAGATAATCCCGCGTTTGATCAGCGTTTTCATATGCGTGCGATCAATGGGTTGCAAGCGTATAATCAGCACTCTCGAAAGTAATGCTGGGATCACCTGAAACGACGGGTTTTCGGTGGTGGCGCCCATCAGCACGATGGTGCCGTTTTCGACATACGGCAAAATGGCATCCTGCTGGGTTTTGCTGTAGCGATGGATTTCATCGATAAATACCACGGTTGGGCGCGACGAAAGTTTTAAACTTTCTTCCGCCTGGGCAACCGCCTCGCGCAGTTCTTTAATGCCCGAATTCACCGCGCTCAACTCAATAAAGTGGGCGTCCGAATTTTGCGCGATGATCCGCGCCAGCGTGGTTTTGCCGACACCGGGCAAACCCCAGAAAATCAGCGAGGTGAGTTGTCGGCTGTCAATTAAATTGCGCAGCGGGGTGCCTGGCCCCAAGATGGCTTCCTGTCCCAAAAAGTCGTCCAGCGCTTTAGGACGCAGCAATTCGGCCAGCGGGGTCTGCCGGTTCTGTTCTGCCAGAAGGTTTAGCAAGCTGTTGCCTTGCAAAGGCCCCTGGGTTGCTGAAGATTTTTTCATCGGTCATGCGCTCCATTGGCGTCCCCATTTTAAAATAAAGAGAGGTAAAATAAGAGACAGGTCTGTAAAGAGGCAATTCGCGTCTTTGTCCATTACGGTTTATCCTTACAAGCTGACAGCGAGAGAGTTGGAGGCCCGGCTGGCAGGCGGGGTCACGGTTCTCCCCGGTCAATTGCTGCGTTTTGAGGGTGAAAAGCCTGCTTACGGGGAAATCATCGGGGTGAAAACCCTATCCTCCGCTTTGGAAGGCAAAGAGGGGGTGATGCTGCGCGTTCATCTCCTGTATGGACAACCCAATCTGTCACCCCAGAGCGTGACCATACTGACGGATGCAGAGATGGCGCAGGAAGTTCAACGCATGCAGGAGCCGTTTGAGCACCCGCTGCATTTTGGTGATGTGTTTACGGGCGAGTTTTTCAAGCTGGGTCCGCTCACCTTGGTGGACGGGGATGATTTTGTCCTGAAGTATGACGCGATGATGATGCTGATTGCCGCCATTACGCCTTATCAACGCATGCTGATCGTGGACCCGCTGGGTATTTTTTCGGATGATGCGCAGATGCGTTACTTCCGGGCGGGCGAGGATATCCGCTTGTCGGTGCAGGCGGTGGGCAGCAAGCGTTTCTTGACGGCCTTCGGCGAGCTGTTTCCTGAAAGCCTTCGCGATATCGCCTTGGAGGCCATTGCAGACTTGTTGCCGGTGAACCCGCATTTTATCGGCTTTCAGGGTTTCCTGAATCTTGATGTAACCGCCGATCTGCCCCTCAGAAATTTGATCTTGCAGAATTATCAGGCGGTGGCGCAGGCCAGGGTATTTGCCGAGCTGCCGGATCAGGTGTTTGGCTTAGAGTCGGGTTTGGCAAAGCCGATCAATGTCGTGGATCTGTCTGGTCTGAGCGAACCGTGGAAGAGCCTGTTTTACGAGGAAGTCTGCCATGAACTGTTCCGCAACGCGGGCGGTGATATTGTGCCGGTGTTGATTTACCCGGAAAACTATCTTAATGCAACCGATCTGCAAGCCTGGATCCAAAAAGCCGATGAGGCGGAAATGCACTTGCTGGTATTGGCGTCGCCCTATGGTGTGGAAACCTTGCAACCGCTGGCCAACAATATGTTGCTGGCCGAATCGCAGGAGCAAATATGTCTGGAAGGCGATCTGACATTGGGCTTGCCCGTGCGTTTTCCCTTGCCCGACGCGCCTGTGATGCCAAGAGCGCATGAAACAGCGGTGGCGACGGCGAGCATGTCGATACCGTCTCCTCTGCCCTCTCCGACACCGGCAACGCTTACGCCTCCGCCGGTGTCACAATCCATTGTCGATCTCTCTGCGCCGGAGCCGGAAGCGGTTCTGCCCGTTTCGTCGGACCGGGGGATGTATGCGCCTACGCCGACACAGACGGAAAGCCGGATGCCAAGCCCAGACGAGCCAGAATCCTTGCAATTTGCAGCGCCGCCAGTGGATGTGCCTATCTTCCAGAGCAGGCCGCCGGAAGTCCAGGCAGGGGAAAATTTCGAAGAAGAGCTTGTGGCAGGGGAAACACTGCCCGAATATCTGGTTTTTCCCGGACCTGAGGAAACAGCGGGGAGTGACGAATTCAGTTTCGATGTCAACCTGGATCAGAAGCCCGAAGCCGAGTGGAATTTGCGGGATGCGATCACCGAATCGCTGGAAAGCGCCGCGATGCCATCCGTCATCTCAAACAGCCTTAGCGAGTTTGAAGAGTTGACATTACCGGAGGCGGATGTGGGACTGTATGAGCCTGCTTCGGATGAAGCGGGGTATGAGGCAGGGTATGAAATTGTGCCCGAGCAGGACGAGTTTGCATTTGAGGCATCTCCGGACATGCCTGAGGAAGGCGCTGCATCTGAAACCGGCTCTGATAGCCTCTCTGAAATTCAGGTCCCCTATTTCCAGACAGATGCCCCGACGTTCCAGGAGGACGAGGTGGCGTATGTCCAGAAAGAGGAGCCGGTGGCGGTTCAGTCGGCTGGTTACAAGGCGGGGGATCGGATTCGGCACGAGAAGTACGGTGTGGGCGTGATTGATAAGGTGTTGCCGATGGATGACAACGTGATTTTGAACATTACGTTCGATGGCGTGGGCAAGCGCCTGCTCGATCCCAAGCTGTGCAACCTCACCAAGGAGCCAGCAAGCTGACTTTGAGGGAGCTGTTGTCATTCCCGCGCAGGCGGCCAGCAAGCTGGCTTTAGTTAAAGATGGCAGTTGCTGTTGTCATTCCCGCGCAGGCGGGAATCCAGGCCAACAAGTTGGCTTTGCTTCGAGCTAATTCACAATGCTGTAACTCACGGGCTACTTTGCTAACTTTCCCTGGATTCCTGCCTGCGCGGGAATGACAAGTTTCAGTAAGTCCCGCTCTGTGTGTATGTTAGAATGGCCCTCATCGTGTGGCCGGGCTGAACTGGCGTGTATTGAAAGCCGATGGGGCTACCACCTTCAACTGGAACAATCCGACTGAGTATGAAAGGCAAACAGGATGCAGGAGCCGTCCGTTCAGGAAACCGTCAATTATAAAGACACCTTAAACCTCCCCCAGACTGCTTTCAAAATGAAAGCGGGCGCGGCGACACGCGAAGTGGAGCTGGAGACCTACTGGGAGGAAAACCAGGTTTATGAACGTCTGCAAGCGGCTCGCAAAACAGACGGTTTGAAAGAAAAAACAAAACGATTTATCTTACATGACGGTCCTCCGTACCTCAGCTCGGATAAAATCCACATTGGCACGGCGCTCAACAAAATTTTGAAAGACATCGTCATCCGCTACAAATCGCAACAGGGTTTGTACACGCCGTATGTGCCGGGTTACGACGGCCATGGCTTGCCGATTGAAAACGCGGTGGTTAAAAACATCAAGGGTGGTCGCCATGCCATCAGCGAAGTGGAACTGCGCAAACGGTGTCGCGAATTTGCGTTGAGCAACCTGAAAGGGCAGGAAACCAATTTCAAGCGCTTGGGCGTCTGGGGCAATTGGGCGCAGCCGTACATCACCATCGACGCGGCTTTTGAAGCCACGCAAATCAAAGTGTTTGGTGACATGTATCAAAAAGGCTTTGTCTACAAAGGCTTAAAGCCCGTCTACTGGTGCTCCTCATGCGAAACCGCCCTGGCGGATGCCGAGGTGGAATACGCCGATCATGTCAGCCACAGCATTTACGTGAAATTCCCGATTGGCGATCTCAGCCGGAACAAGCTGGATGACGAATTCAAAAAAATGCTGGCGGATGCCTCCCTGGTTATCTGGACCACCACCCCCTGGACACTGCCCGCCAACTTGGCGCTGGCCGTCAATCCCGAGTTCAAATACCACATGGTGAAAAGCAAGTGGGGCAAGCTGGTGATTGCCGAAGAGTTGCTGCCTGCTTTTGCCAAGCAGGTGATGACCGAAGAAGAATTGGCCGAGTACGAATTGATTGGTTCGACGGACGATTTTGAAGCGCTGGCCGAATTTGAGGGCCATGAGCTGGAAGGCATTATCGCGCGTCATCCGTTTATCGATCGCGGCAGCCCCGTGTTGCTGGGCGATCATGTCACGCTGGAGGCTGGTACGGGTGTTGTCCATACGGCCCCCGGACACGGGATGGAAGACTATGTCATCGTTCAGCAGTACAACCGTGACGCGTTTAAAAACAACCCCATCCCGATTTTGTCGCCGTTGGATAATGGCGGTAAATTTACCGATGAAGCCCAAGTGCCTGAGTTGAAAGGTCTCTTCTACGAAAAAGGCAACGCGGTTGTTCTGGATATTTTGCGCGAGAAAAACGCGTTGGTGCACAACAGCAAGTACAGCCACAGCTACCCGCATTGTTGGCGCTGCCAAAACCCGGTGATTTATCGTGCGACCGAACAATGGTTTATCGATATCAATAAATTTAGAAATGATGCGTTGAAAGCGGTTGATACCGTCGAATGGCTGCCGGAGCGTGGTCGCAATCGAATCTTCAGCATGGTCGAAGGTCGCGGCGATTGGTGCCTCAGCCGTCAGCGTGTCTGGGGTGTGCCGATTCCGGTGTTCTATTATTCGGATACGCGCGAAGTCTTGATTACACCCGAGATCATCGAACACCTCTATCAGTTGTTCACGCAGCACAGTTCCGATATCTGGTGGGAAAAATCGGCTGAAGAACTGTTGGCTGGTTTGCCGGAAGCCACCAAGCAATCGCTGGGCGTTGGAACGCGCGCGCTGGAAAAAGAAATGGACATTATGGATGTCTGGTTTGATAGCGGCATCACCCACACGGCGGTGGTGGAAGCGCGCGCCGATGAACTGGCGCATCTGCCGGTCGATATGTACCTGGAAGGTTCCGACCAGCATCGCGGCTGGTTCCAGTCAGCCTTGCTCACCAGCGTCATGCTGTATGACAAGGCGCCATACCAAAGCGTGTTGACGCATGGTTTTGTGCTGGATGAAAATGGGCGCAAGATGAGCAAATCGCTGGGCAACGTGGTCGATCCCAACTCGGTCATCAGAGAATATGGCGCGGATGTTTTGCGGCTTTGGGTTGCGAGCGTGGATTACACCAACGATGCGCGCATCGGCAAAAACAAGCTGCACGAAATGGCGGAAGTGTATAAAAAAGTGCGCAACACCATTCGCTTTATTCTGGGCAACCTCTCCGATTTTGATCCGGCGAGAGATGCGGTGCCTGACGAGCAGCTCTCGATGCTGGATCGCTACACGCTGTACCGCTTGCATCATATTTTAGGTAACATCAACGATGCCTTTGAAAAATGGGAATTTTACCGCTACTGCCACGAAATCCAGTATCTCAGCATGGCGGATCTCTCCTCGTTATACTTTGATGTGACGAAAGACATTTTGTATTGCGATGCCAGCAACGCGCCGCGTCGCCGGGCTGTGCAGACCGTTCTGTATGAAGTGCTCTCTACTATTTTGCCGGTCTTGGTTCCGGTCACGCCGCACTTGGCCGAAGACATCTGGTTGAGCCTGCCCGAGCATCAACGCATGAAAACAAACGGCGAAACCCCGGTGTCTGCCGTGATGCTGCCTTGGCCGACGATCAATCCCAATTATCTAAATGCGGATGTGGCGAAAGAATTTGAAACGCTGCTTGCGATTAAAGAAGTCGTCAATCAGGCGTTGGAAGTGCCGCGCAGCGAAGGGCATATCGGCAGCTCGCTGGAAGCGGTTGTAACGATTGCTGCGCAGGATCCGGTGGTAAAATCGCTGCTTGCCAAGCTGAATAACGATGACTTCAGCGTGCTGTTTATCACATCCGGGGTAACGCTTGCGGATGCTGAACCCGCGGTGGATGCTTCCAGGTGGCATACACAGGCAAGCGGTGCAGGTGTGACAGTGTATGCCGCGCCATCCAACAATGCCAAATGCGTG
>CAZXUP010000152.1:0-6969 GCA_964643815.1 uncultured Vampirovibrionales bacterium | reverse complement strand
AATCGCGGGCGGTGGGGCCAACGGTTGCGTGCTGCATTACAACACCAACCGGGAGTTCAGCCAACCGGGCGATTTGGTACTGGTGGATGCCGGGGCCGAATACGGCTATTACACCGCTGATATCACCCGGACATGGCCGTTGAATGGGAAATTCAGCCCGGCGCAAAAAGCGATTTACGAGCTGGTGTTGAAAGCGCAGGAGGCGGGGATCGCCATGACCCGACCGGGCGTGAGTATGGCCCAGATTCATGAAACCTGCGCCCGGATTATCACGCAGGGGCTGGTGGATTTAGGGCTTTTAAAGGGCAATCCCGAGCAGTTGCTGAAAGAGAAAGCGTATCGTAAGTACTTTATGCACGGCACCAGTCATATGCTGGGCATGGATGTGCATGATGTTCCGGCGCCGGGCGTCAATATCGAGGGCATTCCCTTTCGCAATGCCGATATGAGAAACCAGCTGCTGCAACCGGGAATGGTGCTGACTGTAGAACCTGGCATTTACATCGATCCGGCGGTTGGCAGGCGCGAGGGGATCGATCCCCAGTGGTGGGGAATTGGTGTTCGGATTGAAGACGACCTGCTGGTGACGGAAGCCGGGCATGAGAATCTATCAGCCGCCGTTCCGAGAAGCGTTGAAGGGATTGAGGAATTCATGAATTCATCGAAAACTCCTCTTTTCTGTTGATTTTGAGGCCCGTTCCCTCCCCCAAGCTCCCTCCCTGCCTTACAATGTTTTTATGCTGAAGATTTTACTTGCCAATGATGACGGCATTTACGCCAATGGCATTCAAACCTTGGCTCAAAAGCTGTCCCAACGCTACGAAGTCTATGTGGTTGCGCCTGATCGCGAGCGCAGCGCCACTGGCCATGCCCTGACGCTGCACAAGCCGATTCGCATCGAAGAAGTCGAGATGAAATATCCGGTCGCCAAGGCCTATGCCATTAGCGGCACCCCCAGCGATTGCGTCAAACTGGCCCTGAACGCCTTGTTGGATGTCAAGATTGACGTGGTCATCTCCGGTATCAACCACGGTCCCAACCTGGGGGCCGATGTTATTTACTCCGGCACCGTTAGTGCGGCGCTGGAAGGCGCCATTCATGGTATCCCCAGCATTGCGATGTCACTGGTGAACGGCTCCGAAAAACTGGCTGACTTCAGTCATGGTGCGGAATTCATCTATAACTTCCTGCCAACCGCCATGGAAGTCGGAATCCCCTCCAAAAGCATCCTGAACATCAACATTCCGGCGGTCTCGTTGCATTATATGGCGGGCATCAAGGTGTCTGAGCTGGGCACCCGGATGTACACAGACACCTACGAGCAACGGGTAGACCCGCGTGGGGGCGTTTACTTCTGGCTGGCGGGCGAGATTATCGAAACCGGCGAGTCGGCAGATTCGGACGTGGAAGCCATTCGCAACAATATGATTTCCATCTCGCCGGTGCATTACAATCTCACCAATTTCAGCGCATTAACCCTCATGAAGGAAAAGCTGGAAGTCACTGGCAGCGCCAATTTTCGCCAGGCCTGATCTGTAAAAGCCTAACTCCTGAAAACGTTTGGCTTTGTTACAAATACTTTATATTTTCGAATAAAGACTCAACTTCTGTTCGTAAGCGTCCGATAGCACATTTATCGTGTACGAGCCGGGAGTTGATTTTTGGCATGAAACAACGGTGGTACGACAGCGACCCAACCCTTTCCATGGCCATCAGCCTGTTGCAAAATGCATCTCATATGCACCAGGAAATGGCTGCTAATTATATGTTTAAGCTGATGGAAGCCAAAGAACTGCTGGACGTTGCGGGTCTGAGAACCAGAAGTGACCGAATCAACTTTATATTCCCCAGTTTTCGGAGAAACAGTTTTGAAAAGCACGCCCGGCACCTGGTAGAGGTGATGAAGCACCTGCCAGCCTATGCGCGGCAAGAGATGGCAGTGCATCTCATCAACTATATCTATATCCTGGATTCCGCCATGACCGATCTGCCGCTTTCGATGGAGGAAGTGGAAGAATTTCCGGTTTGCCGCCCCGAATCTGGCTAAGGCTTTAAATTTTTCCAAAAAATAGTCTCTCACTGGCCATTTCCGTTTTTCGGAGATGGCTTTTACGCTTCGTAAAAAAAGCGGCAAAACAGGCAATTTTGGCTTTTTGCTTGTTTTTTTATAGATAGTCCCCCAAAACCTGTTTTGAGATGTTTTGAAGTTAGTAGAAGGAAGAGAGAGATATGATGACGGAATTAGAGATGTCCCTGACGTTGGGTATGATGTCCGAGCCCGAGAAGAATCGTGTGAACGTGGATCCCCTCATTCAGGCCGAAGTGATGTACCTGAAGCAGATTTTTGATATTGCTAAATTGCAGCGCAAAGAAGTTGGTCGCGCAAACCCCGATAGCTGGGCGCTATTGCTGCCCTGGCACAGCGCCAACTAGGTTTTAACTCTATACAAATTCAAATGAAAGCAACTCGGCTGTAACGCCGGGTTGTTTTTCTGTTTTACAAGGCGTTCGGCGGGATGGTGAGTGGCCGGGCGAAAATTTCCTCGCTCAACAGGCCCATTTCGTACACCAATTGCAACTGGCTCAGGTTATAAGCGACCTGAGCGCTCATCAAGGCTGTTTTTGCTTTTGCCTGCTCGATTTGCCCGTCCAGCACCTCTTTAAAACTGCTGAAGCCCGCATCGTAACTGACTTGCAACTGGTGAACAAACCGGCTGGACAGCTCATAGCGTTGCTTGGCCAGCACCACATTCTTGTCGGCGGTTCGGTAATCGCCATAGGCTTTTTCGGCCATCACGGCGGCTGCATTGGCGGCTCGTTGCGTTTCCAGTTCCACCTGCCGCAGTTCGGCCACCTTTTTTTCTTTGTCCAGGCCCACGGCTACTTTCACCAAATGCGCCAGGGATGTTTGTTTGTGTTGCAGTTCTTGCAGTTCGGGCCGGATTTTGACCAGCACCAATACCTTCTCCAGGTTTAAATCGCCTGGCAGCAAGTTGAGTGGCGGAACCGTCGCCGTGCCGTCCTCTAAAATGTAGCCTTCCGGTATCAAAATATGTTCTGGCGCCATTGCTACCTGGTTTGCCAGCACCACAGATGCCGTATGATAGGCGTTGCCCGCAGCCAGGTACTTGCCATAGCGATCAATCAACGCAATCTGTGTTTGGGTGACCTCAAAGCTGGTGGTTTCACCGGCTTCAAAACGCCGTTGCTCAGCTTTCCACTGGCCTTTCCCCTGTTCAATCGCCTGGTAGGCCAGGTACTTGTTTAAAAATGCCTGGGTCAGGTCGGCATGCATCCGGGCGCTGTCCAGCAGCGTCTTTTGACGGACGGCGATCAACCGAAAACGCGCGGCGGCCACATGGTTTTCAGCGGCTTTTTTCAGGGCGTTTGTATCCAGCAAGGGATTCAACAGGTTAAACAAGCCGGGATCGCGGATTTCCTTGGCCTGGGTTTCCACGGCCTTAATCTGCACTGCGGCTTGCCGCACCGGGATGCTGTGCTTTAGCGTTTCATGAAAAATCTTTTCCAGGCTGATTTTTTTGCTGTCATCCACTGCCTCCGGCTCCTGGGGCAGGACATCCCACTTCAGCCGCATAATTTCATCCAGTATTGGCATGGCTTCGGCTGGGACGGTTTCTGTTGAGTTGTCCCGTTTTTGCAGACGTCCGATAATTTTTCGTTTTGGTTTGGCCGGTTTGTCAGCCGTTTCTTTTGCGGCTGTTTGGGTTGTGGTGGCTGTGTCCGGTTTCACCTCTTGGCCTGTTTCTTGTACCGGATTCTGTGCGATGTCCTGAGCAAAGGCCAAGTTTCCTGATGCCAGAACGACTGCCAGAAAAATACTGAAGAACCTCATCACGCATCCATCCATTGTTTGGGTTAGTTGATTTGTTTATTAAACCGCAAAATGCTGGCGCCCAACATTAAAATTGCCATCGTTAAAATCACACTGGTCTGAAACCAGAGCTCTTCGCCTCCCACGCCTTTGATGACAACGCCCCGGATAATTTCCAGATAGTACGTCAGGGGCAGCGAGTAGCTGATGATTTTGATGAACCAGGGCATGGGTTCCAGCGGAAATACAAAGCCGGTAAGCAACAAGCTGGGCAGAAAAATGGCGACCGTCAACTGGATGGCCTGCACCTGGGTGGTGCACAGAATCGAGATCAGCAAGCCCATGCCGAGGGAGGCCAGAATGAAAATAATGGACGCCACGCATAAAAACCCAAAATTGCCGGTGATGCTGATATTGAAAAACCAGACCATCACGCCCAGCGTCAATAGCATGTCCAGAAAGCCAATCAGCGCATAAGGCAACACTTTGCCGAGCATCAAATCCGTCACGCGCACCGGTGTCACCATCAATTGCTCCAGCGTGCCCGATTCGCGTTCGCGCACAATCGCAAAGCTGGTAAACAGGATGGTGAGCATATGCATGACAATGGCGAGAATGGCAGGCACCAGGAAATACGAGGAGGACATGTTGGGGTTGTAGAGCACTTTGGCCTTCATCGCGATGCCGGGGCCCTCGTCCTCCAGGCTATCCATAGCGCCCATCGGGGTGGCCTCCGCCAGTATTTTTCGGCTGTGATTCACCGTAATCAGCTTGGCGCCGTTCAAAATGGTTTTGGCAATGTTGCCGTGCGTGCCGTCAATAATCACATGAATCTGCGGGGCGGCGTTGCCGGACAGCACCTTTTCCGAAAAATCCGGTGGTACGATAATGCCCACGCGATAATTTCCCTTGCGGATTTTATCCATCAATTGCGTGTCGGAAGCGACATAATCGACATCAAACAGCGAGCTGTGCTCGAAATCTTTCAGCAACTCTTTGGCCGCCGAGCGTTTATCGTAATCGGCCACAACCGTTGGGATGTGTTTCAAATCGCGCTGGACGGCCAGGCCGGTAACAAGTAGCTGCACCACCGGCAACGCGATGATGAACATGACGAGATACGGATCGCGCAGCAGTTGAATGAGTTCCTTGCGAAAAATCGATTGAATGCCTGCCCACGTAAAGCCAAAGAAGCCGGAGTCGAACATTTTGGCTGCTGCCTTCAGCATTATTCGTCGTCCTCCAGTTCGCTGGCCGGGGTGTCTTTTCCGATTTCGCGGATTCGGGTTTCTTCTTCTAGCATGCTGGCTTTCGTCAGCGTGACAAACACATCTTCCAATGACGGCTGAATTTCACGGATGTGCCGGATGTCCACGCCGGAATGCTGTAAATCCTTCTGGATCAATTCCCCGGTTTCGGGCACTTCGCTCACCACGTGCAGGGCCTGGCCAAAAATGGTGACATCGCGCACATAGGGCAGGGCCTTGACGAGGTTAAAGGTTTTGACCAGTGGTCTGCAGATGACTTCCAGCCGGATGCTGCCCTGGGCAATTACTTCGCGGGCCTGTTTCAGTTCGTCCGGGCCGCCGCTCACAATCAGGCGCGAATTGTAGATATAGCCCAGGCTGCTGCACCGCTCGGCTTCATCCATGTAGTGCGTCGTCACAAACAGCGTAACCCCGCTGCTGGCCAGCGTAAACAGCAAATCCCACAAGCCGCGCCGGGCCACCGGGTCCATCGAAGCCGTCGGTTCATCCAGAAAGATAATTTCCGGCTGATGCACCAGTGCGCAGCACAGGGCCAGTCGCTGTTTCCAGCCACCCGAAAGCTGCTTGGCCTGAAAGCCCCGGTAGTGCCCGATGCCAACCAGCTCGATGACTTCCTCTTTGCGTTTGCGGGCGCCGGGGCCTTTGACGCCGTACAACTGCGCGTAGAAGTCGAGGTTCTCCTGAACGGTGAGGTCTTCGTACAGGCTAAATTTTTGCGGCATATAGCCGATTTTTCCGCGAATCTGTTCCGGGTCATGGCGGACATCAATGCCACTGACGACGGCTTTGCCGGAGGTCGGCATCAGCAAGCCGCAGAGCATTTTGATGGTGGTGGATTTGCCGGAGCCGTTGGGCCCTAGAAAGCCGAAGATTTCCCCGCGTTCGATGTGCAGGTTGAGGTTGTCCACGGCAATTTTTTCGCCAAAGGTGCGCACCAGGTTCTCGGCCATAATGGCCGGTTGGGTGTTGGTTTTGATGATGGGGGATTCAATCATAGACATAATCAGGGAGGGGGCTTGGGGGAGGGAACGGACCCCAAGTATCAATTGTAGGTTTCAGGCAAACTAGTATCCGCAGGGCCTGTTCCTGCCCTGCACCGACCCTGTTATTTTTTGATGAATACATCTACTTTCATGCCGGGGTAGAGGTTGGTTTTGCCGCTGGCGTCCTGGCTGTCCACCGATACTTTCACGCGAAAAGTCGATTCCTCGCTGCTGGTGTCGCCGCCGCTGTTGGGGATGAACTCGCTCTTGGGGTTGATCAGCGCCACCCGGCCCTTGAATGTCGTGTTTTTGTAGGAGCGCGCCTGCACCGTGACCGGTTGGCCCAGGCTCACCATAAACAGTTTGGATTCGGGGATATAGACATCCGTCCAGAGGTGGCCGTAGTCCAGCACCGTAATGACGGGGCGTCCGGGCGCAACCAGTTCGCCTTCGGTCACGCCAATCACGCTGATGTAACCTGGAAACGGCGCTTTGATGCGTACCTCGTCCTGCTGGGCTTCCAATGCCTGTAAGGCGCTGCGGGCTTTCTCCACGTTGGAGGAGGCAATGCTCATTTCTTCTGGCCGTGCGCCTTTGACCACTTGTCCATACTGCGCCTTGGCTGCCGATAGTTGCGCGCCCGCAATGCGGCGCTCTTCCGGGCGTCCACCCGTCTGGGCAATCTTCAACGTGGCCTTGGCCGCTTCCAGGTTCCCTTGGGCGGTTTCCAGGCTGCCTTGAAGGCTCTCATACTTTTGCTTGGAGATAATGCCTTCTTCCAGCATGACCTTGGCGCTTTCAAATGCCTGCTGGGCTTGTTGGGTCTGGGCTTCAGCGGCCTTTACCTTGGTCTGGGCCTGGCTGAGCTCTTCGGGACGCGCACCGG
>CAZXUP010000151.1:1528-6992 GCA_964643815.1 uncultured Vampirovibrionales bacterium | reverse complement strand
GGCGCCTTGCGGGAATTTTTTGGCTAAATAATGTGGGAAAGCCTCAAAAAACAATGGTTCCCGCGTGAGAGAAGTGCTATGGCACAAATAGCGAGTTCCTTGGGTGGTTGCTTTCTGATTGGCGCCAAATTGCGGTTTGCGGGCTGTTTGCTGAGAAGGTCTAAAACCAATGAGGGGAGCAATTTGTGGCATAAAACGGATCATGAGGGAGGATGTCCTTTGAAGGATGTTTCGTAATCAAATCTGAACATGCCTGGCAATTGACCCGGCATTTATTTTTAGGAGTAGCTGGTGCCGAAGAAAACCCAGGTGAGGAAGAAATCGGCGATGATGATGGCGATGGAGATCCAGACCACGGCGCGCGTGGTGGACAGCCCTACGTCTTTGGCGCCGCCACGGGTGTTTAAGCCAATGGTGCAACTGATGGCCGCCAAAATCAGGCCGAAAATGGCGGCTTTGATCAGGCTGACGCGAATATCGTAGGGTTTCAGGTACAGCCAGACGGATTCGAGGTACTTGTGATAATGCAGCCGTGAAACGGCCTGGGCGATGACCATGCCGCCCAAAATCGCCACGATTTCGCCAATGATGGTAATCAACGGCAGAGAAATAACGCAGGCCAGCAAGCGGGGCACCATCAGGTAGCGAATGGGGCTCATTCGCATGATGCGAAGCGCGTCGATTTGCTCGGTTACCTGCATGTTGGCGATTTCCGCCGCAATGGCCGTACCGGCGCGCGCACCGACGGCGAGACAGGCAAAAATCGGGCCGATTTCGCGCACCACGGCCAGGGCCACCAGGCCGCCCACGTAAGCATCCGCGCCCGTCTGGGCAAATTTATCGGCGGTTTGCAGCGCCAGCACCGAGCCGCAAATCAGGCAAATCAGGGTGCTCATGCCCAGCGAGTCAAAGCCGATGGCGGCTGTCTGGTAAAAGGTTTTGTTCCAATCAATTTGCAGTTTGACGATGTATTGCAGGCTGTCCCAGACGTTGAGAAAGAGGGTGCCCATCTCATTCAAAAAACGGGCAATCTCCCCTTTGAGATGGGTTGTGAGTTGGCGTGGATGGCGCTTGAAATCGCTCAGCATGATTGAAATCTCAGCGGCTTTACCCTCATTCGCTTCAATTAAATATCAACCGTATCAACCAGCGTACACCAGTCGTGGTAACGCGAGCGCTTGTTTTTGACAACATCAAAGTACAGGTTTTGCAGTTTCCGGGTGATGGGGCCGCTTTCGCCACTCCCCACCGGGCGGTTATCGAAGCTCGTGATGGGCGCCACTTGTGCGCCGGTGCCACAGAAAAAGGCCTCATCGGCATGATAGAGTTCCGTACGATCAATGGCCCGTTCTTCAACCTCAAGGCTCAGTTCGTTTTTAGCGATAGCGAGAATGGTGTCGCGGGTGATGCCTTCCAGAATATCTTCGGTCTTGCTGGGTGTCACCAGCGTGCCGTTTTTCACCAGAAACAGGTTCATGGCGCTGCCTTCCGAGACTGTGCCGTTCTCGGTTAAAAATACGGCGTCGTCAAAGCCCATCTTGCGGGCGTCAGTGACGGCCAGCGCGGTGTTCATGTACGCACCGCCCGCCTTGGCCCGTGCGGGGAGGGCATTGTCCGAAATGCGCCGCCAACTGGAAACGCAAATGCTCAAGCCCTTGGTTAAATCCAGGTATTCGCCCAGCGGCTTGGTCCAGAGGCAAAAGTCCGTCACGGTCTGCTCCAGCGTGGGGGTGATGTTTTCGCCCGTCTTAAACAGCGTGGGGCGAATGTAAATATCTGTGCTCGGGCGATTCCGTTGAACCAGCTCAATCGTCAGTTCACACAGCTCTTCCAGGCTTTGCGTGGGTGTGAGATAGAACAACCGGCTGTTGTTGAGCAGGCGTTCGTAATGCTCGTGCATCCGAAAGATGGAAATCTGCTTGCTTTCCGGCAGCCAATAGCCCCGAATGCCCTCAAACAGGGATGTTCCATACAAAAACGCATGGGTTCGGATGCTGATTTTGGCCTCGTCCATGGGGACAAATTGCCCTTCAAAATAGGCGTATTCCGGCTTGGTTTCTGGTTTGCCGCCTGCCTGCGGGGTGGTTTCGCTGCTCAGTTTCATAGATGTGTCCGATTGGCCCTGTCTGTGCTACCCTTCCATTATATGAAAAAAACCGTCATGCTGCTGATATTGGACGGCTGGGGCATTCGTGACGAATCGGACGGTAATGCCATCACCTTGGCGCACCCATCGTTTTACGAATCTCTGCTGGCCAACTACCCGAATATCGCCATTGATGCTTCCGGCGAAGCTGTTGGCTTGCCCGACGGGCAGATGGGCAACTCGGAAGTCGGCCACCTGAATATGGGGGCTGGGCGTGTGGTGTATCAGGAAATCACCCGCATCAACAAGTCCATCCGCGACGGCGATTTTTTCAAAAACCCGGTGCTCTTGCAGGCGATGCGGCATGTCCAAAAAACCGGCGGCACGTTGCATGTCATGGGTTTGGTCAGTGATGGCGGCGTGCATAGTTCGCTCGATCACCTGACGGCGTTGCTGGATTTGGCGAAACGGCAAGGGCTTGGAAACGTAAGCGAAGGCACGGATGCCGGAGCGCCTAAGATAAGGGTTCATGCGTTTTTGGATGGTCGCGATGTACCGCCCAAGAGCGCGGAAAAATATTTGCAGCACGTCGAAGAAAAATTATTGGCGCTCGATCTGCCGCAGATTGCGACGATTAGTGGACGCTATTATGCGATGGATCGCGATCAGCGCTGGGAGCGTACACAACAAGCGTACGATAATTTAACCTTGGCCAATGGTCGCAAGCATCCGTTTAGCATCGATGCCCTGTTGTGGAGCTACAAGCAGGATGTCGCCGATGAGTTTGTCGTGCCGGTCGTCACCGACTTTACTTATGAAGGCATGACGGATGGCGATGCGGTGATCTTTTTCAACTTCCGTCCCGATCGGGCCCGGCAGTTGACGCGCGCGTTTACGCAAAAAGGCTTTGATGGTTTTACGCGCGAGAAAACGCTGAATGATTTTTACTTTGGCTGCATGACGTTGTATGACGAATCGTTTGATCTGCCAGTGGCGTACCCGAAACAAGCGATGGATAATCTGCTGGCGAAAGTGGTGAGTGAAAACGGGATGACGCAGTTTCGAACAGCGGAAACCGAAAAATATGCGCACGTCACTTATTTTTTCAACGGTGGTTTCGAAGCGCCGTATCCCGGTGAAGATCGCAAGATGATTGCGTCGCCCAAAGTAGCCACTTATGATTTACAACCGGAAATGCATGTGGGTTTGGTGACCGATGCGATTGTGGAAGCCTTGAACAGCGGCCAATACGATTTGCTGGTGGCTAACTTTGCCAACCCCGATATGGTGGGCCACACGGGTATTTTGGCGGCAGCCGAAGAAGCTGTGAAAGCGATTGATGCGAGCATTCAGCGTGTGGCGGAAACGATTTTAAAAATCGATGGCGTCTTGTTGCTGACGGCGGATCATGGCAATTGCGAAAAGATGATTGATGAGGATGGCGGGCCGCACACGGCGCACACCACCAACCTGGTGCCGCTCATTCTGGTGTCCAATCATCCCGAACTCAAACTGGATAACAGCCGCACGTACAGCCTGAGCGATATTGCGCCAACCTTGCTCGATTTGCTGAAACTGTCCAAACCCAAAGAAATGACATCGCCTTCGATTTTGAAAGTGGAAAAATCGTCTACGCAACCCGTTTCCACAAATTAGGCTGAGTCACTTCTACCCTTCACTGTCATTCCCGCGCAGGCGGGAATCCAGGGAGAGTTTGCAAAGAAACGATAATTTAAAGCACTATGGATCAACCATAACTAAAGCTAGTTTGCTGGCCTGGATTCCCGCCTGCGCGGGAATGACAGAGTAATTAGTAGACGAGTAAACGCTTTCCGTCCTGAACGAGGTGATAATAGTTGCGTGTATCCAAATGGGTATCTTGCGCAAACAGGCGAGTACCTGTTGACTCATTGACAGACTGTATGGCGCAAGCCGAGTTCGATTGATAGCGCGTTTCCAGGCTGAGCAGGCAATGCTGTTTTTTTGCGCTGGTTCCGCTGATAATGCGCAACGCAGGCAGACGGCCTTCTACGCTTAAGCCGCCCAGCGTTAAACTTGCGCCGCCTTCAGGATAGGTTTGCAATTGTGCGTTCAAATCAATCGATGGCGCAGCATCCGGTGGATGAATGAGTATGTCGATTTTGGTTTGCCGCAATGCGACACGAAGTTGCGTCGGTGGTTCGACATCGGGCAGCAGCAGCACCGTTGAGAGTTTTGTAAGATGACGGTGCTTGAGATAATCGGCAACCGCGCGCGCCTCAAAATAACTCATGCCCGCTGGCAACAGCGCTAGCGGCGCTTGATGATTGGCGGGGTGAATAATGTAGGCTTCGCGTTTAAAAGAAAGCGGTAGCAAATCAATGGTGGTTTGATTTTGGGCTTGCTGATGTTCGATAGTTAAGCCGATCAGAATGATGAGTGTAGGCAGCAGGCCTACAATTGCTTTTTTGCTGCGCGACCATTTTTGCAATGGATAGAACAGCGCCAGCATCATAAAAAGCTGAGTGTAGCAGGCAGTGAGCAACCAGCCCGAGGGGGAGGGTAAACTCCATTGGGCCCACTGCATGGTTTGTCCCCATTGCACCAGTAACAGCAACAAGTCTAAAAATGGACGGGCCAGCATGCTGAGCCACTCGGCCAATATTGGAATGATTAAGCTGATGACACCGGCTGTAAAGCCAATGAGTGTGAGTGGGGTGATCAAGCAGAGCGCGAGAATGTTTAAAGGCACCGTGTGGACCGGAAACTGGTTGAAATAAAATACCGACAGCGGCCAAATCCAAAGTTGCGCTACAATCGGCACCAGTAAAATGGCGGCCAGCCACCGGGTGATGTAATAGCCCAGCCACTCCTGCAAAGGTGACACCATCGTAATCAGTCCGAAAGTGGTGAGGACGGAAAACTGGAAGCCAATGCTGCCGATGTTTTCCGGGTTCAGCAATACCAACAGGATGCTGGCGACACACAGCAAAAAGATAGGCGATAGCTCGCGGTTTAACAGTTTCAGAAACAGGGCGATTTCCAGCATGGTAGCGGCCCGCTGGATGGACGGGGGTAAGCCGGTCAGCAGGCTGTAAAAGGCGACGGCCAGCATGGCGATGCCGATGCGCGCCCGGTAGGGGAGCTTGGAAAGCGTCAGAAGCCAGAGAACAGCGCCGGCGATAATGCCCACGTTCATGCCGGAAGCGGCCAGGACATGCACCAGTCCGGTCTGGATAAATGCCTGGCGGGTGTCGCGATCCACCGGAATGGCCCTGTCACCCAGGACAAGCCCGCCCAGCACCTCGGCCTGTGGCGATGGCAGGCTTTTGGAGAAAGTGTCGGCGACCCGCGTTTTCAAGCGGTCTGTTGTCCGTTGAAGGATAAAATGAGGTTGGT
>CAZXUP010000151.1:0-1518 GCA_964643815.1 uncultured Vampirovibrionales bacterium | reverse complement strand
AGGCCACCAGGCGTTCGGGATGTTTCAAAACAGCCGTAATGTGCTGATTGGCTAAGTATGCGGCCTGGTTAAAGTTGCCGGGAATGACGCTTTGAAAGGGTTGTCTCAGGTCGCCTTTTATCAACACACGGGTTCCAGCTTCAATCAGAGGGGTATCTTTGGGAAGATAGGCCATCACGTGTCCGCTGGCGGCCTGCCCATCGACGGTCTTTACCTGAATAACCGCCCGAGTCTTGCTATTGAGCGAGGTGACGGTGCCCAACACGGTGGCATGATCCAATGGGGTAAGCGTGCTGATATCGTTACTGGGCGGGACGAAGCGAAATTGCTGGTAATACAGGCTACCCGCAATCAGTGCGACGCCCCAGAAGGCGAGTTGAATGCTTTGGCGGGCATGTGGCTTGTTGATGCCGTAACAGGCGAAGCCAAGCAGCATCAGGGTAAGCGGTAAGCCAACGGCGAGCTTTGTAAATGGCAAGCCGGGCAACGCGTCAGTCAGGCCCGCACCCAGCAAAAATAGTATCAGGGCCGGAACCAGCGTAATCTCATAGCCTTTTAAGAGCCTCTTGAGGGGCGTCTGATCGGTTGAAGGCTGCCGGGATTGAGAGGCTGGCGCTTGTCGCTGTGTTGCCTGTTGTGGTTCTGCCTCGGGACTGGGCTGTGAGACAACCGGTTCCTCTTGCGGCGGGGCGACCGGGCTTGCCATAGCAAATTTTCCTTATGAAACTGAGGCATATCATAAAGCAAAAGACCCACCAACGGCAGGTCTTTTGCAATTTTGTGACGTTTGTAGAGGCGTGGGTTATTTGTTAGCGCCAACCCCTTCATCCGTCGGACGGAATTCGGCGTCGATGATTTCCTCCTCCTGAGCGCCAGGGCCTTCACCAGCCTCGGCTTGAGCGCCGGGGGCAGCGCCTGCCTGCTCATACGCCTTGGTCGAAAGCGTATAAAGCGATTGCTGCAGTGCTTCATACAGCTGCTTGATCCGATCCGCGTCGTTGGACTGGATTGCACTGCGCAGGTCGTTCACTTGCTGCTGAATCGGCTCTTTTTCGGAATCGGAAATCTTGCCGTCCAGGTCTTTCAGCATTTTCTCGGCGCTGTGGCACAGGTTGTCGGCCTGGTTTTTCTGTTCCACTTCCTGCTTGATGCGCTCGTCTTCGCCCCGGTTGGCTTCGGCTTCCTTCACCATCCGCTCAATCTCATCATCTTTGAGGTTGGAGGTGTTGGTGATGGTGATTTTCTGCTCTTTGCCGGTGGCCTGGTCTTTCGCGCTGACGTTCAAAATGCCGTTGGCGTCAATGTCAAAGGTCACCTCAATCTTCGGCACGCCGCGCGGAGCCGGCATGATGCCTTCCAGGCGGAAGTTGCCGAGGGATTTGTTGTCGCGGGCCATCGGGCGTTCGCCTTGCAGGACGTGTACATCCACGCTGCCCTGATTGTCGTCAGCCGTTGAGAAGACTTCGCTGCGACGCACCGGGATGGTGGTGTTGCGGTCGACCAGCTTGGTCATCACGC
>CAZXUP010000150.1:628-7115 GCA_964643815.1 uncultured Vampirovibrionales bacterium | reverse complement strand
AGCGAGTCCGAATAGTCGATTCGGGTGCCTTTAATGTAGGGAACGACCATCGGGTTGATATAGACGGGAATACCGTGAAATTCGAGAATCATATCACCTTCGGCAGGCTTTTCTTCGGGCTTCAGGTCGTACTGCAAACCGGCGCAGCCGCCACCCAGCACCGCCACCCGGATACCCTGGGCGCCATCCTTGAGGACAGCCTGCATTTTGGTGGCTGCCGCTTCAGTCACGTCAATAATCGCGCCAACCGGGCCGGGGGTTTGGGGAAGCGTTTCCGTCATCATCAATTTCCTCTTGGCTGAGGGCGAAAGCCCTGCACTGGGGTGGATATCTGTTTAAAGGATAACGTATGCGTCACTGTTTTTCAATCAAACACGAAAAAGCATTCAAGCCGAGGTTATCCCAGACTGAACACCATTCCATCATCATCACAATCTCAGCTCTTTCGCCAGTTTCGCCAAAATCTCTTTCACACGAGAACGTTGCTTTATTGTCAATCTGGACTCTGAAACAGGGTCGGCCTTATCGTCTGTTACGTCATGATCCAGGTTGAAATAACGTTTCACAAGCGCTTGGTCGTCAGGTGTCAACTTCGCTAACAGAGTCTTAACGGTTTGAGATAACTCCGCCTTCACCAGCGCGTCATCCGGCTGTTCGCTTTTCTCATCCGCGGTGCGTTCCATCAATGTTTGCCCATCGGATTCACTCCACGGAGACAACTGATCCAGGCTAAATGGCTGGGAAGTGCGTTCATCATCCCTTCTTTCTTGCAATTTCTCTAGCGAAATCCCCAAGTAATCGGCCACTTCAGCATCCGCAGGCTGACGATCCAGTGTTTGTCGCAAATTCTTAGTCGCTTTCGCCACAGCATTGATTTCATCGAACACGTAAGCCGGAAGAGGAATAGTACACGTCTTGTTCTTTTTATAATGAAACGCCGCCCGACGAATTTGAGTGACCGCATAGGTGGAAAACTGAGTGCCGCGAGTCGGGTCAAATAACTCAGTAGCCCTGATGAGTCCATCGTTCCCTGCTGAAACCAGTTCACCCAAGGACGTTGCAGCATCAACATATTTTTTGACGACGCTAATCACCAAACGTTGATTTCCTTCCACCATTTTTTGCTGGGCTGCTAACGCCTCATTGGCAGTCTTTAAGAAACTTTCCAACTTTTTCTGCTGGCTCTCCAGTTTTTTCCGTTTTGAAGAATTGGAAGTATCTAACCACAATGCACTGTCCACATCTGTTTGCTTCTCGGCCAAATGGTTCAACCAATCTTCCAGACTGGGCCTGCTTTTCTCTCCAACTGAAATGCCTTCGCGTTCAGCATCGGTAATGGCCCGCTGAATGGTTGTCGCCAAACCGCACACTTCCTCATGTGTCAAAAGTTCTCTTTGAGAGAGACTCCGAAAGTATGCATCCAATGTTCTACCCGAATCAGAATGCGGTCTGGAAGAACGACCCGAAAAACGCGGCACAAACGTGTCTGTAGACGGTAACGTATCAGTGGAATGTTTCGACAACGGTGCATAAGAACGTTGTACATCATACGCTAGCAACGCATTAAAAGCAGGTTTCACATCATTCATCATCATTATTTCTTATCCAACTGACGCAACTGGTTTGCCATTTCAGTTTTCACGGTCTTTCGCAGTTTCGCAAGTGCCTCTTCTTGAAGCTGGCGAATCCGCTCACGCGATACACCATATCCATTGCCAATCTCTTTCAAAGTCAATTCCTCACCATCATCGGTTAGCCCAAAACGCTTCCTCAAAATATCCGCCTCCTTAGGTGTCAAGCCGCTCAATAGTTTCTTAACCAAATCGCCATTCTCACACTGCTCAAGTTCCATATCCGGCATTTCCGCATTGTCATTCGCAATCACGGCATAACGATTCATAGAGTCAACATCACTCTCTTTCACCGGAACATCCAGCGACACGACCTTACCGCGCTCCAAAGCAGCCTGAAGTTTCTGCAACACGTTCACGTTGGAAAAACCCATGGCTTCGGCCAGCTCTTCTTCCATTGGAGCACGCTCCAACCGCTGGGTTAGGCGCTCCGTCACCTGGTTCAACTTCAGGCGTTTCTCACACAAACCCACCGGCAGTCGAACAGCGTGCGCACTCTGGTCCATACTTCGGTTGATCGCTTGCTTAATCCACCAGCTGGCATACGTTGAAAACTTGTACCCAAGCGCCGGATCAAATTTGAGAGCCGCTCTCCTCAACGCTGCATTGGCTTCCTGAATCAAATCCAGCAACGGGACAGCCTGAGCACGTTTATAGTAAGCCTTGGCCGCCTCACTAGAGGCCAAACGCAAATTACTGGTCCACAACAAGTGGTAAGCGGATTGGGCTTCTTCAAACAGATTGCCTGTTATAGCCTGATTTATTTTTTGCAGCTCTTTATCCAACAATTTGTGTTGTTGGACCGTTAACGTAGTATCTTTTAAATTTTCCCGCAAGGCCAAACGCTTTTTCTCCAGCCGCTCCGGCAATGCGATCAATGCCTCATCGGTCAAACTCTCTTGCATCGTCTGATAGACCAGTTTGAATTGCCTGGAAGCCGTTTCCAGTTCTTTGTCTAAGGCTTCGTGCGTTTTAACCGGCAAGGCCTTCCCCGCTTTCAAACGTTCCTGCAAGCTGGTTTGCATATCGCGCAATTTTTCTTGCATGGCTTTTAGGTCTCTATACAACAGCTTTCGCGGCTCTGCATCCGGCGCTTCATCTAGCAGTTCGGCCCGCAATTCCATCAGGGTTGCTTCTCTTTTCGTTAATTTTCCGGGCGTCTTTTCAAGTTCTTCTTCTGCCACAACATCTTCAGCCCGGTCTTCCTCCGCATCATCTGCCTGAGCATCCATTTCCAGCGCGTCCAGTTGTATTTCTGCCTGCCCAAACTCATCCCCAAGCTCAGCAGACCATTTCAACGCAGTTTGCAATATCACACTCAAGCGAGATACTTCTTCCGGCTTTAGTATAGGGATACGCCGCATATCAGCCATGTATTTTTCAATAAAATTGTTTGAGGAAGACCGTCGTTTGGATGGCAAGTCCTTCTCATCCTCCTTCGTCATCGCTGTGGTGGCGAGGGCGAACACATCTTTTTGTAGCGTGTCCGCCTGTGCCGCCTTGCGGTGGGTTTGTTTCGGCAGGATGAGAGAATTGACGGTGGTTTTATCCACGGCAGGCTTTTTTGCCTTTTCCTGTTTAGGGCGGGCCATACCAAAATAAACAAACAACATCCAAGGCTACCTATTCATTCAGACTCTGACAAAGGGGATAGCCTTAAAAAGACGCTGAAGATTCAAAATTGCTTAGGAAAAAAATTAAACGACGCTACCGCCATCCACGGTGATGACTTCCCCGGTCATGTAGGTGTTTCGATCCGAAACCATAAAGGCGGCAAACTCGGCCAGTTCTTCCGGTTGCCCAAAACGCTGCTTCATGCACCATTTTTCATACATATCCCGAAAACGCTCGGGCAGCGAATGCCCCAGGTCCGTGTCAAAAATTCCGGCAGCCAGGCCGTTGACGGAGACGCCAAACTGCGCGGCCTCACGGGACAAGCATTTGGTAAAGCCCAAAACCGCCGCCTTCGCTGTAGCATAGTGAACCGACGTCGGCAACGCCCGAATTGCACCAATAGACGTCACGTTTAAAATATGCCCGGACCGCTGGCGCAACATTTGCTTGAAAAACGGTTTGGTTACATAGTACAAGCCATTCACATTGGTGTCGATAACATTCAGCCAGGCTTTTTCCGTTGTCGTCACAAAGCTATCCGCCTTGTTAATCGCCGCATTGTTCACCAGAATGTCAATACGGCCAAACTTCTCCAGTACTTCGCCAACCATGCCCTTGATAGCAGGCTTGTCGATTACGGAAACCTTGAAAGCCATGCCTTGGACACCGTGCTTCTCAATTGCTCGCAGTGTATCCTGCGCGCCCTCATCATTGCTGTTGTAGTTAAAGGCCACATCAGCGCCTTCACGCGCAAAAATAGTGCACAAGGCTTTGCCAATCCCTCTGGAACCACCGGTAATAAAGGCTTTTTTGCCTTTGAGAAGTAAAGTCATAGCTAAATGAGAGCCTTTCTGCTGAAGTATTTTGGAAAACTAAACCGGCGCCTGCTGCTCCAGATAACGGAGTACGTCCTGGGCAATGCGATCGGACGCGCCGGGACGTCCATGAACCGCTGCCGCCTCACAGAGAGAATGGTAACGCTGAGGGGAATCAATGAGTGATTTTACCACAGAAGTAATCTCGCCCGGATTTCGTAACATCACGCCCGCACCGGTGCTTTCCAGAAATGCCGCCGTTTGGGCCTCTTGTGGCATTGGCTGCGTCACGGCATCGGCCACAATGGGAAGCCGACAGCTTAGCGCCTCAAATGTCGTCAAACCGCCCAATTTCGAGACCATAATGTCTGACGCTTTCATCAGGCGGTCCATTTCGGACGTATAGCCCACAACCTTGACCGGAAAACGGGCGGATTGGGCTATTTGCCGAGCTTCGGTCGCCAGCACCTCATTATGCCCGGTCAGAAATACGGTTTGAATCGGCAATTCCTGGCGGCTGCCCTCACGCAGCAAGGCCTCGTAAATCTGCGGAATGTTGCCCCCGCCAACCCAGCCGGCATTAACAAAGACAGTAAAGCGCTCCGGATCAAGGCCCAGTTCATGCCGCAGCATCGCTTTTTCAGCCTGTGAAACAGGATTAAACCGGGAGTGCACCGGCATCCCCATCACCTGGATTTTATGGGAGCCGACACCGAAATCGATCAGTTGCTGCTTGGCGTTGTCGCTGGCGACATAATACTGGCTGACATCGTCGCAGGCCCAACCTTTCCAGAAACCCTGGTAGGGATCGGTCACAACCGTCAGGAGGGGAATGCGATCCTGTAGATTCAGGCGCTTGAGCACATAGGCAAAAAAGTGCTGGGTCATCGGATGCACCGACACAATCACGCTGGGCATCACTTTTTCGAAAATGCGCAGGCCATAGCCCAACGCGCTTTTGAAAACCAGCCTGGACTCGTTGGGCCTGAGCTTGTTGATGGCCCAAAAATAATATTTCATCAAATCCTGATGGTCGCGCAGGAGGAAATTGTACAGCTCCGCCGCTTTTCGGCAAAAGAAATGGCTCTCTTCAAGCACCTGAGTCATTTTCACCAGAATCTGCCCGGGAGAAAGCTGTGTCAGACTGCTTTCCAACGCATTAGCCGCACTACGGTGCCCGCCTCCCGTATTGGATGTCAAGATGAGAATACTTTGCGATGCCATTTTGTCGAGAAACCGTCAACCGTACGAAATTGGACTATCAGTGTAGAGTGGCAGAACGATGCAAGGTTGTAACAAGCATTGTCTGCGTATATCCGAATGAAGTCAAGACGAGCTTGACAAGCATTTGCATTATTCCCTGTGCATCCTTCCAATGCAAATGTTTACTCATTACAAAAAGAAACATCCCGCCCCGATTTTTGAGAGTGTTTCAAAAAAGTCTTTATTCTGGCGGGCCTGTTGAGTAGACTGAGGAGAGCATCCCCGAAAACAGGATCGCTCCGCGCTCAAAAACAGGGAACCCATTTCATGGCCACCACACTCTTGCAGCCGCACAATCAAGCAACGGAGCAGCCGGTAAATTCGGTTGATGATCGGCTTTCGCGGCTGGGCGTGGATTTGGCCAAGTACCCTTCCGTGTGGGAGCGCGAAACGTTCGAGCCGATCCTCTCCGCAACAAACCGGGGAATCGCCCGGCCCATCCTGCGCGGCTTTGCCGATCAACTGCTGCACCGCGTCCCCAACCCCGTGATGATGACGCACATTGTCACCACCCGATGCAACTACAGCTGCGGCTTCTGCTCGTTCGCGGACACGCTCAACGCCAAAACCAGCGAACTGAGTCTGGAAGAAATCGAAAAAACCTATGCCACCCTGGGCGACAACCTCAATGTGATTGTCTACTCCGGCGGCGAAACAACACTTAACCGGAATCTGCCCGAAATCATCGAGGCCGCCTACCGCTTGACGCCGGTGAAATCCGTCTACATCATCTCCAACGCCTGGAAACCGGATCGTTTGCTGCAAATTACCCACCAGGTGATGCAGCGCTGCCCCGATTTGCATCTCACCTGGAGTCTGAGCATCGAAGGGCCGAAAGACATCAACAACGCCACGCGCTACACCAAAAGCGAAAGCTGGGACGCCTGGCAAAACACCATCGACACCATGGAAGGGCTGAAGGCCCTCCGGGAACGCTTTGGCTATACGCAACTGGATGTCCAGCTTTGCACCGTCTGTTCGCCCGGAAACGCGCACTTGCTGGATGCCTGGTATGAAACCGTCCGGGATGAGCTGCAACCCGACAAATGGAACCTGAACCTGATGCGCCGCAGCGTTCAGATGACGAGCCATGAGCTGGCCTCGTTTGATGCCCGCCGCGCTGCCCGAACCCTGGAGCCGTTTGAGGCCAAATATCTGGAGATT
>CAZXUP010000150.1:0-618 GCA_964643815.1 uncultured Vampirovibrionales bacterium | reverse complement strand
AGGATGTGCTGTCCGGCCAACTGAAATTTCTCTATCACACCCGCACCCCGGAGGACGGGGCGTTGAAGTCGGCGGTGGATTTGATCAGCCAGGAGGAAAACCGCCGCACGCTGCGCGAAGATCCATTGCAGTTTTGCTGCAAGGCAGGCGGATTTGGCGCGTACATTGGCAGCGAAGGCGAAGTGAGCGCCTGCGAAGAATTTGCCCACAACCCGACCGACAACAAATCCTTCGGCAACCTGCGCGATGTCGGTTACGATTTTCAACAACTCTGGCGCTCGGCCAGGGCGGATATGTTCCGCACGCAAGCCGGAAAGGCCAAAGAGTGCCGGGGCTGCACGTTGGAAAGCCAGCGCAACTATCCCAGCATTCTCATGTCTTTCAAAACGCTGCTCAAGGCCAAGCAACTGGCCGGACAGATTCGATAGGCCGCTTAAGTCTCTTTTTGCGCCACCTGCACGGCAAGGCGTTCAAACAGAGCGCGCTCATCCTGCAAGTCCAGGGCATCCGCGTAAAACCGCAAGCCATCCAGCATGATGGCATCGCCACTGGAAAGCTGGTGCGCGGGAGCGATGGATTTTGAACTCTTTTTCGCAGGCTTTTGAGCCGATTTTTCGG
>CAZXUP010000149.1:0-7121 GCA_964643815.1 uncultured Vampirovibrionales bacterium | reverse complement strand
CCAGAGGCGTTGTGGGGGTGGTGGATTGCATAGCAGCACTCTATCACGCATTCATACTTTACGAAATCCGGGCGAGCTTATCATAATACAGTTCCCACCAGAGATTCCAGACGAACGATGCATTCCAGCCAACAAGTCGCGCCAATTTAATCGTCCAGCAATTCTTCCACCGTGCACTCCAGCAAGCGGCATAAACGCATCAACGTCGGCACCCGGGGGCACGTCCGGCCCTGGTTCCAATACAGGATGGTTTGATGCTCCATCTTCAGACGTTCCGCCACTTTTCGCATACTCCAGCCTTTATTCAGCCGTGCCAATTCGGCAATTCTCAAACGCATCCCACGCCCCTCATCACTAAAAACGAAAATAAGCCCGGTGAAGCCCACTCGGTTTTGGTTTAGAATAAAAAAGCGCAAAAAACAACCCGCTGAACCGTTCTTTTAGAAGGGGTTTGCGCCCAAAGATCTCCACTATATGAATGTCATTATATCATTTTTGAAAGAAAAGCGATCAATAATGAAATTTAATTCCGCCACTTTTATCCTGGAGCCTGTCTATGAAACCATCCGATAAAAAGCTCGGCGTCGAAATCCAACTTTTTTTAATCCGACACGGCATGCAGGTTGACGATCTGGCCCAGCAAATGGGGATTACAGCGGATGCCTTGTCCAATCTCATCCATGGCCGCCGGGGCTTTAAAAATAGCACCCTGGAAAAACTCGCCCACACAACCGCGTTCCAGGAAAGCCGGATTACCCTGAGCCAATTGCGCGCCTGGCGCGCGCTGGACGAATACAGTTTTGAAGAATTGATTCTCGCCATCATTGAAGCGGTGAAACAGGGTGAGATTGAGCGTCTGCCGCAAGATTTCTTTCAACGTTTTCAGGCATCGCTGGAGCAAGGGGCGTTTCCTTCGGCGCTTGCAGATAAGAAGCGTGCGCTGCTTTCATTAATTCAAGAAGACCCTTCATAAATTCCTCACAATCCATTTTGATTCAGATCCTCCTCAGGGAAAGCACCTGCCCATGAAAGAAACGTTGCACAAAAACTGTTTCGGTCATTCTTTCAGGCGAACCACGTATCCAGTGGATACGGTCCTTTTACTCACTCCTTCGTTTATATCGAAAATAAATCGCTTTGAACCGCGCAAAATCTTCGGTTTTATAAAAATCGAAGATTCCCACTATCCCTCGTTCGCCAACACCTCCTCAATCCACACCACGACAGCTTCCAGCTGCAGTTGCTCAAATTCAGCCTGGGTCTGGGCATCCAATGGCAGGTTAAACACTTGTGGATGATTGCGCAATCGAGCCTTCAACCCATTCCAGTTAATCCGCTCAAACCCCGCCAACCGCCTTTCAATCTGCTCACGACGAGAGCAGGTCTGTGCCTGCAAGATGGTCCGCACATAATCCACCAGGCGGTCTGTTTCCATTTTGTTCGGTTTCATGATGATCACTTCCATTCACAACACTTTTTTTCTAATATATTAGAAATCAGTTTAGTTGTGTTTGGTAAATATTCGGATTTGCTGATGCCCACCTCAACCTGCTTTGGCCAATGGCTCCAGATGCTCCGCAAAGAACGACGACTCTCTCGTCAGGCTGTTTCAGCGCGCTCCGGCAACCGGATTTCCCAGCAGTACATCCATTTCATCGAAATCGGACAGGCGACCAATATCGGCAGTGACAAGCTGGCGGCGTTGGCAGACGCGTTTGATCTGCCCGTAGAGGCATTTCAACAGGTTTTACACCAGAAGCAGATGCTACAAATCCCGATAATCGGGCGGGCCGCCGCCGGTGCGCCGATTCCCTCCGAGACCGAGGAGTACCAAGAGGGCAACAAGCTGGAATACCTAACCCCTGAACTGAACAAGGCATCTGAGGCTCGCACGTCACCGGCGCTGTTTGCAGTTGAAGTCAGCGGCGATTCGATGGCGCCCAAAATTGCGCATGGAGACGTGGTGATTGTTCGCCGCCAGGAAGCAGATGAAGGCTTGATGCCTGGGCACGTTTACCTGGTGCGTTTGCAAGGCCGTCTAACCTGCAAATACCTGATGCCCGGCCCAAATGAAAACGAAATCATTTTATCCGCCGAACAAGCGCATCTGTTTTCGGATATGCCGCTCAAAAACCAACAGGCCATCGTTGGCCGCGTGATCGAAGTCCGAAAAACCCACAGCCTCGCCCGCCCTATTTTATCCGGGCTTTAACTACATACCAAAGCGGAACATCGCCCAGAAAACCGCAATGGAGTAAATCGGCATCACCACAGCACGGGCCGCATGCCCTTCGGGGAAAATGACGAGCAGCACAATCCCCGCAATAAAAAACAGCGTGAACATCACCATCACGCGCTCCATCGACATTTTGCGCTTGCGCGCGGTTTTTTGCGTGGATGTTTGCGGAGTGGAAGCGGTCATAACAAAACTCCAATTCAATTGGCTGAGGGGCAGCACCAGTGTAGCACACAATGGATTCCTGCTTTCGCAGGAATGACAACAGACTGCCACATGTTTCGACTTGTCTGAACAAGCCCTCTAGTGGGCGCCGATACGCGTTTCGTCGCCCAAAATTTTCTTGCGCAGCTTGATCAAATCTTTGCCATACACCCGCTCAATTTCTTCTTGCAGATTCTCTTCCACATCCAGCAAAAAGATATCGTGCACGACCAGTTCCTTGATAATCAGCACAATCCCCGGATTGCGCGTGAGTACGGCCTGCGGCGGGCGCTCGCCCATCGACACGGTCCCGACCATGCCTTCCATTTCATCCACGGATAAAATCAACCAGCGACCGCCCAGCGATTGCTCGATGGTGCGCGCAAAGCCATGCTGATACACTTCGATGCCATCCAGATGGCAGCCATCATAACCCACAATCTTGATATCCACCCCACGGGCTTTCGCTGCCTGTAAAGCGGGCGATAAACGCAACGCATCCTCGCGCCAAAGCTCTAAAAAGATGGAACGTCGCGCATGGCTGATCATCTCCAGCGCATGCTTGAAAATCACCTCTTCGCCGCGCAGGTTAATCACCGGTTCCACGGTTTCATTGCCCAGGCTGGGCAATGCTTCCCTCAAAAAGCCGATTGACGTTTTCAGGGAACGCTCGTGGCGATCCAGAAGCTCATCGGGGCTGATGGGCGTATACGTAACCGGCTTGCCACCCATCGCCACCACCATATTATTGGATTCAAGCGCTTTCAGCGTATCGTAAGCCCGTGCCTGCGGCACACCCGAATCTTTGCTAATCTCGTAACCCGTGGCCGGGTGGTGTTTGAGCAGGGCCAGGTAAACTTTGGCCTCGTAGGTATTGAAACCCAATTCCTTGAGTTTATCGACGAGCTGCTCCGGCAAATGATGCGACCCCTGCTATCATTTTGGTACTTACTACAATTAGTAGTATAGGAATGCTTTTTAACAAAAGTCAATAGAAGGGATATACCGGAAGAAACATATGATCATACTGCCCATCCCATGCTTCCAGGCAGCGCTACAGGTCTTGCGGGGAATGTGTTTGTGATATAGTCTATGGCCTATACGCTGGAAAGGAATTGGAGACTCAATCATGCAGATAATCTTGACCAAAGATGTGGACGCACTCGGCAGTATCGGTGATGTCGTTGATGTCGCTGACGGCTACGCGCGCAACTTTCTCTTCCCTAAAAACCGCGCCATCGAGGCCAGCAAAGGGTCTTTGGCCGATTTGCAACGTCGCATCGAGCGTATCCGAGCCAAGGCTGAAAAGAAACACCAGGAAGACCTGGCCAAAGCTGAAAAGATTAACAACCTGACTCTCATTACGCTGGAAGCCAATGCAGGCGACACCGGCAAGCTGTACGGCACCATCACCACCAAGGAACTGACCCGCGTGCTGCAAGAGAAAACCGGTCTGGAAATCGAGCGCCGCAACGTGAACGTGGACCATCCCATCAGCAAGGTGGGCGACTACAACGTGTACGTCAAGCTCTCCGCCAAAGTGTCGGCCCAGGTCAAGCTGGCCGTCAAAGCCATCAAGTCCCGTCAGGAAGACTTTGTGCTGGCTGACGCCTTTGCCGGTGAAGAAGCCCCTGCCGCCGAGTAGAGCTTCCGGCCAAAGGCAACATTGAGACCCGCTCGGTTTTATTTTCGGGTATATTTTTGGTTTGGTGTTTTCGATAAGGACTTGCAACATGACACCGCTTGGTGAAACAGCATCAACATCTTTCACAGTACGTCCACAATCTGCTCAAGTGATAACCCGGCTGGGGCGTCCGGTTGGTTTTAAAACCAATCTTGAACCGATTGATTCGCTGGTTCTGAGCAAAAAGAAAATCCGAAATGCCGCCCTGAACGTTCTGGGCACGACTGCCACAATTGCGGTGGCAAATACTATTCCATACACCGGACTGTACTTGTACTTAAAAAAGAAAGCCCCTGCAGAACTGGAAGCACAGGCAGCAAAAACCTTGGCAGGGAAAGGCTTTCATAACCTGTCCGCTGTTCATCGTTTTCTGGTAAAACCTATTGTGCCGCTTGCATTTGGCGCATCCGCAGTTTTACTCCTGTTGGGTTCTAATATGCCAAATTGGCTTCAGGATCGCCTCCGCAACCGGAATAACGGTTAACACTTCTAGCGCTGGAGAACTTTGGTTCCGCCGCTAGTTCTCACTGGATTCCCGCTTTCGCGGGAATGACAAGGAAGCTAAAGCAGTTTATCTGTTTTTTTCTTTTCCCGCACCGAAACCCAGGGATTGTCTGTCACATAGAACCGCCAGGGATACTCTGCCGCCTTGGTGATGCCAATGCGTGTCGTCTGCGTTACCTGAGCCTCTGGCACCGGCTGACCCGCCGCCAAATACAGTCCCGATTCCCGCTGGGTGAGGGGAAGCCCGTTAAAATCAGCCCGGGTAATACCCAATGCCTTCGTCAAACGGCCAGGTCCGTGGGTTTTTAGCGCATCCGGCACTTCCAAAGGCGGTTCCAAGGCCCGAAACAACACTGCCCCACCAGTGCCAGCAGGCTCTGTCACCACGTTCAAGCAATCATACATGCCATAAATCAGATATACATAAGCCAGCCCCGGATCGCGAAACAATATTTCGGACCGTCCGGTTTTTCTTCTTCCATAGGCGTGGCACGCCGGATCATTTTCCGTGTATGCCTCGGTTTCTACGATAGTACAGGTGATCCAACGACCGGTTTCGGGCTGAAGGCTCAACAGCCGGCACCCCAGGAGGTCTCGTGCCACGGTTAACGTATCCCGCTCGAAAAAAGCCGGACTCAATGGCGGCGGCAAGTCCTCCAATCGGTGAGCAAAATCATTCAAACGGGTCTTTTCCCTCACTTTATAAATCGTTATGCTATAGTGAAAAATATATACCCCAAAGACAGCTTGGAGAAATGGGTTGACTGACAAATTGATCATTCACGGCGGACGGGCACTGCGCGGTGACGTTGAGATTGCCGGTGCCAAGAACTCCGTTCTGAAACTGATGGCCGCCACGCTGTTGACCAGTGACGCCATTGAACTGAGAAATGTTCCTCACCTAAGCGACGTGGGCATTATGACCCAGGTACTGGTGCATCTGGGTTGCGCCGTGGAGCAGCAGGAAAACGGACGCCTTTTCATCCAGGCCAAAGATATTACCAGCTGTGAAGCCCCTTACGATCTGGTTCGCAAGATGCGGGCCAGCTTTGACGTACTCGGCAGCCTGTTGGGCCGCTTCGGAGAAGCCCGCGTGGCCTTGCCGGGTGGATGCTCCATCGGCAAACGCGGCGTAGACCTCCATGTCAAAGGCTTGATTGCGCTGGGCGCCGAAGTCGAAATCAACCATGGTTACGTGGAAGCCAAAGCGTCCCGCCTCGTGGGTGCGGAAATCATGCTGGACACCCCCAGCGTCGGCGCAACGGAAAACATCATGCTGGCGGCCACCACGGCTGAAGGCTCGACGATTATCTCCAACGCCGCGCAAGAACCGGAGATTGTCGATCTCGCCAACTTCCTGATTGCGCTGGGCGCGGATATCCAGAACGCAGGCACCAACGAAATCATCATCAACGGCGTTCCGCGCAACGCCATGCATGGCGCAACCTTTACGGTGATGCCCGATCGCATTGAAGCCGCCACCTACCTGATGGCCGGTGCGGCCACCCAGGGCGATGTGACCGTCAACAACGTGCTGCCGGTGCATTTGGCGTCTCTGACCCACAAGCTGGTGGAAATGGGCGCGGATGTGGAAATGCCCACGCCCAACAGCCTGCGCGTTCATTGCAAAGGCCGTTTGCAGGCACAAAACATTGTCACCCAGCCATTCCCAGGCTTCCCAACCGAGTTGCAGGCCCCGTTCATGACGCTGCTGAGCACCGCCGAGGGCGTGAGCATCGTGAAAGAAACCATTTATGAAAACCGTTTCAAGCAAGTGGGCGAACTGAAACGCATGGGTGCCGATATTTCGGTGGAGCGCGATGTCGCGGTTGTCACCGGCGTCGAAACACTCAGCGGCGCGGAAGTGAACGCACACGACCTGCGGGCCGGGGCCGCCATGGTGATGGCGGGCGTGATGGCCGAAGGCCGGACCGATGTATTTGAACTGCATCATATTGATCGTGGGTATGAATTGATCGTGGAAAAAATGCAGGGCATCGGCGCCGACATCCAGCGCGTTCCGTCGGATCGCGTGAGCGAAGAGGAAGGCGTCAAAGCCGAGTAATAATATCTCGCATTGAAATTGTACCGGGTAGAGAAGCGAAAGTTAGTGTATGAGCGAACAACCATCATCCCCATCCACCCGGCGGTGGTATGACCAGGACCCGCTGCTGGCCGAAGTGCTGGAATTGCTGCGCGCCTACCCCTCGGACGTGCGCGCCCAGGCTCAGATTTTTTTGAGCAAGATTGAAGAGCAGATTGGCGCAGACACATTAAACCAATTTTATGAACTGGCCGTCCCGAAACAGACCGGCAACCGCTGGTATGACGAAGATCCGGTCGTTTCCAAAGCCATCGAACTATTGCGCGTGGTGCCGCCAGCCATTCAGCGCCAGGCCGCCAACAAGTTTCTGGAATCGATGAAAAAACAGGGCATCTCACCCGAGTTGCTAAATAACCCACCAGCCTAAGGGAGGGGTCTGGGGAGGGAAC
>CAZXUP010000148.1:0-7203 GCA_964643815.1 uncultured Vampirovibrionales bacterium | reverse complement strand
GTCAAGCTTGTTCCGTTTTTGTGCTTCCTGATCTTCTGGAGCATCAACCTACTGCTCATTCATAAAGGCATCGAATCGATCAAAAAACTGGAAACCTTTTGCGCGCCGGTGCTGATTTTAAGCGGCATCGGCCTGTTGCTTTGGGCGGGGCAAGCTGCAGGCGGTTTTGCGGGCATGCTGGCCGCGCCGTCCAAGTTTAAAACATCGGCGGAATTCTGGGCGTTTTTCGTGCCGTCGCTCACCGGGATGGTCGGCTACTGGGCCACACTCAGCCTCAACATTCCAGACTTCACCCGGTACGCGCAAAACCAGCGCGCGCAAATTGTCGGGCAAACATTGGGCCTGCCCACCACGATGACGCTCATCGCGTTTATCGGCGTTGCCGTCACCAGCGCCAGCTTTGGCATTTTCGGCGAACGCATCTGGGACCCAATTACATTGGTCGGGAAGTTTGACAACCCGATCATTATTTTTGCCGCGATGCTGCTCATTGGCATCGCCACGCTCGCCATGAACGTCGCTGCCAATGTGGTGGCGCCCGCCAACGATTTCGCGAATCTCGCGCCATCCAAAATCGATTTCAAAAAAGGCGGCACACTTACGGCACTCATCGGCTTGTGCATTATGCCGTGGAAGTTAATTGCCGATCCTTCGGGCTATATCTTCACATGGCTGGTTGGTTACTCGGCCCTGCTGGGGCCAGTGGCCGGGATTTTGCTGACCGACTATTTCCTGGTGCGCCGCGCCAAGCTTAACGTTGATGATCTCTATCGCAACCAGGGCGCATACACCTATAACAACGGCTACAACCCCATCGCGCTCGTGGCGCTGGCCTTGGGTGTATTGCCCAACATTCCCGGTTTTCTGGTGCAAGTCAAGGCGCTGGACGCCGCCATCGTGCCGGGCGTTTTCACCGAGCTGTATCATTACGCATGGTTCTCGGGCCTGGCCATCGCGGGCGTGGTTTATGTGCTCTTGATGAGAACCCAGAAGCAGCCCTCTGCGTCTGTACAACCGTTACCCGCCCATTCCAATAGTTTGTCTGACAGTGCGGAGATCGCCAATGCCGGAGAATAAATCCACCAATCAAACAATGCTGCCGCCACTCGATTCGGACATATTGTCGGACATACGGGCGGAACAATTTGCCAAGATCAAACCGCGCATGACCGACAACGAAGCGGTGATCGAAGCCTCGCGCTGCCTGTTTTGCCATGATGCACCGTGCACGATTGCATGCCCGTCATCCATCGATATCCCGCTGTTCATTCGCCAGATTGCCAGCGGCAATACCAGGGGATCGGCCAAAACCATTTTTACGCAGAATATTCTGGGCAAGGCGTGCGCGTATGTGTGTCCGACCCAAGTGCTGTGTGAAGGCTCGTGTGTGTATCACGGCCTCAACGAAAAACCAATCGATATTGGTCGCCTTCAAGGTTACGCCAGCGATCACGCCATCGATCACAACATTCGGTTTTTTGAAAAAGGAAAAGCGACCGGCAAAAAAGTCGCCGTCATCGGCGGCGGCCCAGCCGGGTTAAGCTGCGCGCATGAACTCACCCGCCTGGGGCATAGCGTTGTGGTGTACGAGGCCAGCGAACGCGCCGGAGGCCTCAATATGTACGGCGTAGCCCCCTACAAATTGGACAACGAAGACGCCGCCAAAGAAGTGGCCTATGTTTCTGAAATTGGTTTTGAAATCAAAACCGGTGTGCGCGTACGAACAGATGAAACAGCCGCCAAAAGTAACGGCAAACAGAAACAAGTCAAGCTGACTGACCTAGAGAAAGAATTTGACGCCATCTTTCTGGCGGTCGGACTGGGACAATCGCAACGACCGGGCATTCCGGGTGAAAGCCTGCCGGGCGTGCATGGCGCAGCGGAGTTCATTTACAACTTGCGCGATCAGGCACAAAAAGTTTCAGTCGGTCGTAATGTGATTGTCATTGGCGCGGGCAACACCGCCATTGACGCCGCCGTGGAAACCGCCAAGTTGGGCGCGGATGTTACGCTGGTCTATCGCCGTCGGGCGGACGATCAGAGCGCGTACGATTTTGAAGTCGAGCATGCCCAACATGCCGGTGTGAAATTTTTGTACCTCACCTCCCCTGTTGAAATCATCGGCAAAACACATGTGGAAGGCTTGCGTTGCGTCCAAAACGAAGTGAGCAAAGCAGACGGTAACGGAAAAGCGGAGATCAAGCCCATCGCAAATTCAGAATTTGTGTTACCTTGCGACATGATCATTTTTGCCACGGGGCAGGAAAAAATGCTGAACTTTTACGGTAACATTTCTGGCCTGACGTTTGATCGCGACCGGGTGGTGGTGAACGAGCAGTTTCAGACACAAAACCCGAAATATTTTGCGGGCGGAGACTGCGTGAACGGCGGCAAGGAAGTCGTCAACGCGGTGGCGCATGGCCGCGATGCCGCTCGCGGTATCGATTCATTCTTACAAGGGCAAAGGAGCAAGTGATGGCAGACTTAAGCGTTAATTTTGCAGGCATCCAGGCTCCCAACCCATTTTGGCTGGCATCCGCCCCACCCACTAATACGGGCTATCAGGTTCAAAATGCGTTCAAAGCAGGCTGGGGTGGTGCGGTGTGGAAAACCTTGGGACAGCCCATTGTCAACGTTTCCAGCCGCTACGGTGCGATGAACTACAAAAATATCCGCATGGCCGGACTCAACAACATCGAGCTGATCACGGATCGCCCGCTGGAAGAAAACCTGGCGGAGATGAAAGACACCAAGGAAAAATTTCCCGGGCATGCGCTGATTGCCTCGATGATGTGGGAAACGCGCGAGGAATGGCACCACTGCGTCAAGCGCTGCGAAGAGATTGGCGTTGATGGCTTTGAACTGAACTTCGGCTGCCCGCACGGCATGTGCGAACGCGGCATGGGATCGGCTGTCGGGCAAAACCCGGACGTCGCGGAAAAAATTACAAGCTGGGTGAAAGAAGTGGCGACCAAGCCGGTCATCGTCAAGCTGACGCCCAACATCACGGACATCACCGCCGCGGGCTTGGCGGCCCAGCGTGGCGGCGCGGACGCGGTTTCGCTGATCAACACGATCAACTCCGTCACTAACGTCAACCTGGATACCATGTCCCCCAATCCTGCTGTCGATGGGCTTTCCACGCACGGCGGCTATTGCGGCCCGGCGGTCAAACCCATTGCCCTGAACATGGTATCCGAATTGTACAACCATCCCGATTTCAAACTGCCCATCTCCGGCATCGGCGGCATCGAAACATGGCGCGACGCGGCGGAATTCTTCCTGATGGGCGCCAGTGCGGTGCAGGTTTGTACGGCGGTCATGCATTACGGCTACCGCATTGTGGAAGATCTCAACACGGGCCTGAGCGATTACCTCGATCAAAACAGCATGAAAACACCCACCGATCTCACCGGCATTGCCGCCCACAAGCTGCGCAAGTGGGAACAATTGGATCTCAACTATAAAATCATCGCGCACATCGATCCGGAAAAATGCATCGGCTGCCAGTTGTGCTACATCGCCTGCGAGGATGGCGCACACCAGTCCATCGCCTTGCAAGCAGGTACACGCATCCCCAAAATCAAGGACGATCACTGCGTCGGTTGCAACCTGTGCAGCCTGGTTTGCCCGGTGGATGAATGCATCACGATGGTGGAGGTTCCGCATGGCACGGGTAAGCTGACATGGCCCGAACACCCCGCCAACCCCAACCGCATCGCAAGCCGAAACTAAATGTCCGAGTCTCTCTGTCCCTGTCAAAGTGAAAAGGCCTATGCGCAGTGCTGCCAGCCCTATCATCGTGGACAGCAATACGCACCGGATGCCATTGCCTTGATGCGCTCACGCTATAGCGCGTATGCGTTGGGCGAAGTGGATTATTTACTCAACACCACGCACCGGGACAACCCGCAGTATCGCAAAAACGTGAAGGCATGGCGCGCGGATGTCACGGATTACTGCAAGGCCGTGCAATTTTTAGGGCTTTCTATTTTAGGCAGCCAAGCACTGAGCGAAAACACGGCCACGGTTACTTTTAAAGCCACGCTCGCTCAAGATGGCATTTCCAGCGTGTTAACCGAGAAGAGCATCTTCGTCAAAATCGGCCAACGCTGGCTTTATCACTCGGGCGAAACCGAACTATCCAATTAACCCTGTCATTCCCGCGAAAGCGGGAATCCATTCCGCACAGAAACGAATTTATAAAATTCACCTTTTACTCACTCCTGACAATGGATTCCCGCTTTCGCGGGAATGACGAATTCTAGAGTTCGGACTCGTAAATGTCTTTCCACATCCGAATTAACTCAAAGAACAAATCTTGAACTTTCTCACCGGTGTTTGCATCTTTGCAGTGCATGATTTTTGGAATTTCAAATTTCAACGGGTCCTGGTGCACCCCTTCAACAATTAAATGAAGCTTCTGGAGATCGATTTTGATGATGCGCGCCTGATCCCAATAGGCCTCTTGCCCGTCTTTATTGGTGTAATAAAAGCTGATATTTTTTGGAAACTTTCGCGCCTTGAACGCTTCCCAGTCGGGATGATCCTGAATGGTTTTCGTTTTTCGAATCGCCGACAGTAATTCGTCAAATCCCATATTGCTCTCTCTCTTTAATCGGATGCTGGCTTAGATAGCTGACATTGATTGAGCAAGGCCACACGTCGATGCGTGCGTTCCGTGGCTTCTGTCAGCGCTTGTGCCAATGCCAGCTCGAGAGCCATCTCTTTTGCTTCGGCTTCCCGTCGCGCTCTCAGGATAAGCGTCTTGATTCCCTTTTCCGGCTTTTGGGGCTGCACCAACTGAAACAACTCGAAAAACCGATGCCAGTAAGCTTGCTCTAAGCTGCTGAGCGAATGGTAGAACTCTGATTGTTCGTTTGATGGAAGCATAGCGCTATTCTAACGCAAGTGAAATAACATCATAAAAAGGCAGGCCCTCCGATGAGGCGAAAGCCTGCCCTAGATTGTCTTTACTCTATGTTTTACCCTGTCACACGGTTCAAGAGACCAGACTGGAAACCGCCACGGCATACCAGCCGCATTGCCGACATTGAAACTCTTTCAACAGCTCCGGCGCCCGGAAGGTGAGGTTATACGGATCAATTTCCTGGATTTCCTCCTCATGAAACTCGACGCCGGGCGTGCCGCATTCGGGGCAATAGTAAGCATGGTTTTTCATAAAGACCTCCCATCGCCCAACACCCCGCTTCAACGGACAATTTTTGACGGATGCCAGAAGGTGATCGGGCTGTAAATATCCAGCGTAAAATAGTCGTACCCTTGTCTGCGAAGCTTCATCAACACACGAAGCAAATCCAGCGACGTGCAGTTTAAGCTGCTGGAAAGCTCCATCATCGAAGGCAGAAACAGGCAGGGCGTCTGGCCGGGATCGTAATTATCAAGCAAGTCCTCAAAATAGCGTTTCAGGCTTTCAGGCGCCGTATAACACCGCTCCGAAGCCTGGATTCCTGTCCGGTTCAACGCTGATGAGGTTCTCATGATGCAACCCCCTATGCTTTGTCCGCTATTGCTTGTACTCTTCCAGCCAATAGTCGCTTAATAAAAGCTCCGGGTTCAAATCATCCCAGTCATACTCATCCGATTCTTCCAGATCTAAAAAACCCCAGTTGTGCAGACCTCTTTTCTTGAGAGAGGTATAGACGCTGTTTGATATGGTCATCATAGCCAATTCCCCCGTTTATACCGTTGACTCGTCCCTGTCACGCTATTCTCCCGTATTCCTTTTATGGGTCTTTTCAGGGATTTCCAAACCTGCCCATGTGTCTAATCCCTGCTCATCCCGCAGAATAGTATGCAATTTGCTGACTACTAGCCTCATAGCAAGCTATGAAGCCTCTTCCCGGTTTTGCAAAATCGCTTCAACCCATAAAAAAATTGGTTTATAGTAATAAAGTACACGTTTTGGGAGACTTTTTTGCATATGAAATCAATTCGCGTCCTGTTGACGCTTTTAGCGCTGGTTGGCGTATCCGCAAGCACCTGTTGGGCCAACGAAGATATGCCCGCCATGCCGAAGCCCAGCGCGCAACACGCCTGGCTACAACAGTTTGTAGGCGAGTGGGAATCGAAAACCCAGGCATACATGGAACCAGGCAAGCCGCCTGTCGAGATGAGCGGCACCGAAACCGTCCGTCCGCTCGGCGAATTCTGGACCATCTCGGAAATCAAAAGCACCATGGCGGATACGCCCTTCACCGGCAACATGACCCTGGGTTATGACGCCGAAGCACAAAAATACGTGGGCACCTGGGTCGATTCGATGACCGGCCACATGTGGAAATACGAAGGTGCTGTAGACCCCAGCGGCAAGATTCTGACACTGGAAACCGAAGGCGCTTGCCCCATGCGTCCCGGCAAACTGACCCGTTTCAAGGAGGTTATCGAGCTGAAAAGCAATGACCTCAAGACGTTTACCTCGTCCATGATGGGTGATGACGGTCAATGGGTTACCATGATGATCAGCGAAGCAACGCGTAAATAACGAACGCCTCTGAAACCAGAAGACAGCCCGAGAGCCTCCGCTTTCGGGCTGTTTTTGTGAAAAATGGGGAAGGATTCTCTTTCCGCCCACTTCGGGCTACAATAGGCTAAACTGCTGCTGAGGCGGTAATCATCCGTTCGGTAACAGACGTTCAGGATATATGGGCCTATAGCTCAACGGTTAGAGCAGGGCACTCATAATGCCTTGGTTGGGGGTTCGAGTCCCTCTAGGCCCACATCATTCTGAAAACAGAATCCGGAAGTCTGGGTGGAGTGTGCTATGGCGGGTTATTTGGAGAAGCTGCAACTGCTGGTTCAGACTCGCATTGAACAGCGCTTGTGGCAATGGCTACGCCCGTCCTGGCGGCTGTCCTCGGGAGTTGAAATCATCGTTAAAAACCGCCCGGACTGGGTGATTTACAACGATATTTTCGTCGAGGGCGAATATGACATTCCCATCCGCCGGGTCATTGAGCAGACAACAAATCCAAACCCGCTGATTCTGGATATCGGGGCCAATGTGGGCTACTTTGGTTTGCGCTTTGCCGATCGCTGGACGGTGGCGCGCCAGGACGATCCTTTCCGAATCGTGGGGGTCGAGGGTGCTCCCGCAGTTTTCCAGGAGCTTCAACAAAGAACGTCACAACCTTTGCTGAGCAGTAAGGCCACCTCTCACCTGGGTCTGGCCGGAAAAACCGG
>CAZXUP010000147.1:584-7246 GCA_964643815.1 uncultured Vampirovibrionales bacterium | reverse complement strand
CACCACCCGGACCCCTTCCATACCCGGTGTCCAAGTATGAGTAAGATTGTCGTACACTTTGGGCGCAGGGTCAAATATTCTGCCAAAAGATGCACAAACTTGATATGGGCTGTCATTCCCGCGAAGGCGGGAATCCAGGCCAGCAAGCTGGCTTTAGATAGGGACACAGGCTCCTGCGGTGGCTTTCGCCTTCGCGGGAAGGGATTCGGCCCTCTTTATTTAAACTTCTCCATAATCACCCGGATATCCTCGTCGGAGATATTCCGATCCGGCAGGGGCGATGCAACGGCAGGCATTTCCCGCCTTTCCGGCACCCTTTTTTCGACTCTGCGTGGAGCGGGGGGGCTGGAATTGGAAACCGGGATCACACCCTCATCGGCCTTGGGCAGCAGTACGCTGGTCGGTCGGGGTGACGGCTTGAACAACGGTGCTTCTTTCGCCTCTCCAGCCGGAGCGAACGAATCGTTCCCCAGTGGATGCGCTGGCCCCAACGGAGGCAAGGCCATCCGTCGAGCCGGTTTTTCAGTCATGGAAACCGGCACCATGCCAGGTTCTGTCTCAAATTCACCACTGGCAGGTTGCGCTTGAGCGCCCGGAATCAATTGCGAACCCCGCAGGCCGGATTTGCTGTTGGCCAACTGGGATTCATCATCAATAATGTGCGGCGTGATCATGATGATCAGTTCCGATCGGGATTTACCGCTTGCGGTGCTTCTTGCCAATGCACCCACAATCGGCAATCTGGAAAGCATCGGCGATTTGGTCACCGAACTGCTGCTGGTGTCATGAATGAGGCCGCCCAGCACCAAGGTTTCGCCATCCTGCAATATGACGTTCTGCGCCAACAATTCCCGCTTGGAAAGCAAGGTAACGACGTTATTAAACGCATCTTCGCGCTGGCTGGCCACCGTGGAAACAACGGGACGCACCCGCAGGGACACCGTACCATCGGCCCCCACTCTGGGCAGAATATTCAGAACAATACCCGCTTCTCCGATATTGACGGTCGCCGAAGGCGGCGCGCCCATCCCTTGCGTCACGGTAATCGAACGGATAATCTCATCCACGATGCTGATAATGGTTTCGTTATCGCTGGACGTAATCGCCGTCGGATTGGCCAGAATTTTCGCCTTGCTCTTGCTGACCAGGCCATTCAACTGGTAAGCAAATTCCCGCAGCCCGCTGGAAGATGCTGTCGTAAACCGATACAGACTTTCCAAAGGAGTGCCGTTACTGGTGCTTCGTCCAATCGCCGTCGAGAAAATACGGTTGGCCAGACGGGTGGATGTCGGGCTGTTATTGACGCCGGAACTGAAACGCGACCCATTGCCAGCCGCACTGTACAACATCTCTTTCCGCCCTTCTTCGGAAACTTCAATCAGCGATGCTTCCAGAATGACCTGGGGCACCTTGCGATCCAGCGTCGGAATCAGGGCTTCCGCCATCGCAATCTGCTCGGCGGTTCCCAAAAGCGTCACGGTGTTCAAGCGGGTATCGGGCATGATAATCGGCCCGTTGGGAGAAATCTGGATGGTCTGGTTTTCTTTGACCTTGGCGCGCAACGTCACGTTGTTGACGACCGATGTACTGCCGCTGCCGCCACCACTGCTGCTGCCACCACTTTGCGTTGCCTGGGACGTGCCGGTGCCTTCGGCGATGTTTTCCGCCATCACGCGCATGCTGCTGGGAGATGTGTCTGAGCCGGAAGCACCACCGCCACCTGAACCGCCCGAACCGGTCAAAATCGGCGGCTGCCCTTCGTTAAACAAACTGGAGGACAAAATAGTCGCCACATCCAAAGCATTCGCCTGGCTCAAGCGCCAGGTTTTCATTTCGCGCGGAACATCCAGCGCCTCCACATGCTCTTGCACCAATTTGATATCGGCTGATGTTCCAACCACCAACAGGCTGTTGGTATGAAAATCCGGCGTCACCGGCAAACCACCACCACCCGAACCAGCCGCAGCGCCACCGCTGCTACCGACCGATCCGGCAGCGGATGCAGAGCGACCGGCAAACACGGTCTGGTTTAAAAAGTTGGCAATGGTTCTTGCATTCGCGTAGCGTAACGGAATCATGCGCGTCACCGCTTTTCGGTACGTCTGCCCCTTGGGCGATTCCGCATCCGCTACCATCAGGCTGTTGCCCTGCACCGAATACGCCAGGCGGTTGGATGTTTTCAACGTCTCCAACGCATCCTGGATGGTGACGTTATTCAAATCCATGCTGACAAACCCATCCACCGATTCGTCAATCAACACGTTAAAGTTGCCTTTTTTGGAGAGCGCACGCAAAACATCCTGAATAGCCACGCCATGAAACGCCATTGTCACTTTACGCGACGCGCCTGCAATCGGAATGGTTTCCTGCAGGTTGGTCGGAGAAACCGTCACACGCACATCACCGGACAACATCCCCGGCTGGGCCGCCAGCGCCGGATACGTCATTTGGCCCAGCAAGAATGCTGAAAGCAAAACACTGGCAAACCGACGAACGGCCGGAGACGATTGCATGCTCGGCATTATCTTGGGCATTACCTCGCACCTCCTGGCAATTCAGACTGTTCGGACAACGGAGCCATCATGTTCACCGGATGCATGTTGTCATCTTGAGGCATCGGACTGGAAGCATTCACCGGAACAATTTTCGCCTTGTTGATAATATGCGGCGTAATCATCAAAACCAGCTCGGAACGCTTGCCGCTTCTTGCGGATGCGCGGAACATGGCGCCTACAATCGGAAGATCGCCCACAAGCGGAAACTTATCGCGGCGGGTCGTATCGGCTTCCGAAATCAAGCCGCCAATCACCAGCGTTTCATCATTCCGAATCCGAACATTCTGCGTCAATAAATCTCGTTTGCTTAACAGGGTAATCAGGTTTCCAAACGAATCCTCTTCTTCCCGCAACACCGTGGTGACCGAGGGACGCAAACGCATGCTGATGGTACCGTCTTCTCCAATGCGCGGCAAAATATCCAGCACGATACCGGCTTCACCAATCTCAACGGTTTGGGTTGAAAACCCGCTGGGATCCAACTGCGTTGTCACCCGACGCACAATTTCATCCACGATGCTAATAATCGATTCCGTGTCATGTGTAGCCATCACGGTTGGATTGGCCAGGATTTTCGCCTTGTTGGTCGTCAACAGGCTACGAACCTGCATCACATAATCGCGGTTGCGCGCCAATGGCTCCGTACTGAACACAATTCCCGAACGGGCCGATGCAGAACCATCGGTCGGATCCACCGTCGGCATACCAATCAAGCCGGTGTTGGGAGGTTGCACGGCCAACGGCAAGCCAGCCACAGAGTTTTGCCCAGCCAGGGACACGTTATTGAAACCTGCCTGCATCCGGCCATCTGAAATTCCGACACGTGCGCCAAGCTCTCGCACGCCGGTCTCGCTGATTTCAATCAAGGCGGCTTCGATGGCTACCTGGGGCAGTTGGGCATCCAGGGTTGGAATCAACGATTCGGCCAACGCAATCTGCTCGGCGGTTCCCATAATCGTCACCGCGTTCTGACGCGTGTCGGGAATCACCAAGGCGCCTTCGGGCGAAACACGAGCCGTGTCGGTCGCTTTGACCATACCACGCAAAGTCACCGCAGACGAAAGCCCGCTGGAAACACTGCCGCCGCCAGAACCGCCGCTGCTTCCACCAAAGTTGTTGACGCCGCTCCCTTCCGCCACATCCTGGCGTTCTACACGCAACGGGCTGGGTGTCACCGACGACGAACCGCCACTGGAAGAACCGCCACCACTGCCGACGCTAAACGCCGCCGTACCGTCGTTAAAAATACTGCTGGACAACATGGCCGCCACATCCAACGCATTGGAATGGCTCAGGTAAAACGTCTTGCTTTGACGGGGCACATCCAGCTTGCTGATTGCGGCCTCGGCCAATTCAATCTCGCGGGCGGTTCCCACCACAATGATGCTGTTGGTGCGCGCATCGGCCCGGGCCGTCTGGACGATCTGCCCGCCCCCACCGCTACTGCCCGAAGAAGCCGAACCGGAAGTCGGCGCAAACAACGATTGGTTAAGCACATTGGCAATGCGTGTCGCATTGGAGTAATAAATCTTGATGACCTTGGACAACTGGCGCGCCACCCCTTTTTCCTGGGCCGCCTCGCGGGAGATGGCCAGATAAATGTCGCCGCTTTGCTTGACGAGCATGATATCCCCCATAGCCGAAACCGCTTGCAAGGCCTGGTCAATCGTCACATTGGAAAGCTCCAGCGTGACGTTTCCGGTGACAGAATCATCCATCACCAGATTGAAACCGCTTTGAAGCGAGAGGTTCCGCAGCACATCGCGAACGCTTTCACCGGAAACCGAAATGGATACTTTTTTGCCGCCATTGGGTACACGCAACACGGCGCCAAAAGACGCCGGACTATCCAGCGTCGTATCCCGATCCAGCGATTGGGCCACAACCGGAAGCGGGCAGACTGCCGTACCGAACAGCATCAACACCAGAAAAGAAATCAGCCATTTTTTCATGAAGTCCGTCGCCTTTCTTTTGTGCCTAGTTGCCCGGTTCCATCAAACTTGGATTTACCACATTCTCGGAAGATCTGGATGACGCCGCCGCATTGACCGCACCCGCGCCCACAGCCGCACCCGCCTGGGCCGCCGTGACATTCGTGCCGACACCCGAACCGGCGGATGACGATGACGTGGATGATGACATGGACGACTGCGCATCAATATAAGGCGCCAGTTCCAGACGACGGCTCACGCCGCTGATCCTGAGCTGCAGTGCATTCTTGGAAATCTCTTTCAGGATCACCTTTTCGCCTTCCACTGTAAACGACTCGCCCACTTTTTTGATCAGGGTTTTCTGGCCGAATGCGGCGTCAGTCACCCGAATCAACGCCACTTTATCCTTGGAGTTGATATCACCAATGTAACCGGTGAACTGCAGGTTTTGCAGCACATCTTTCTCATCTCCGGCAACCGTGCCCAGGGTCGGCAGCCCACTGCTCTGCACCAGCGGCGAAAACGGATCGACGCGACCGACCGGTTCCTGCTCAATCGCTTTCAAGCCCGGCACATTTGATCGGCCTGTAATCATGGAATCGATTCCTAAATCAGACTCTGCAATGGCTTGCGCCAACATTGGCTCTTCGCTTTTATCTTCTTGCGGAACTTGAATCCCACCGGTTTGCTTCTGCAATATCTGGATGTTCTCCAGGGTTGTGTGATCCTCGGAAATTTCCCTCTCGATGTCTGAGCTTTCCGCCAACCCCAGCATCGAAACAGCATCATCACCCGCAGAAACTTGGGACATCGCCTGAAATTCAGCAGGTTTTTGAGCGGGATGCCGCGCGGATGTCAGCAACCAGTACCCCAACCCCGCGTACACGACAGAACACAGAAGGCAAACCGCAATCGTCACGGAAACCACCAACCGGGGTCGATTCAGAAAACGCACCAGCAGTGACGGATTACTGTTCAGCGGATCAGCAACACCATGATCAAACAGGGCATTCAATCCTTCTTCGGGTACAGCGGTAACAACGGCAGGAGAGGCATTCCTGTTAACCGGCTCGGCAACACGCTCATCAAGCAGGGGTTTAACTTCCTCTTGCGGTACAGCCGATGTGGCATTCACAACAGCTTGATATGACTTCCGCAATTCCTGAATATCCGCTTCCAGATTCTGCTGCAACAGCGCAGGATTGACAGACAATTCGGCAGGCAATTTTGTTTCGGGCAACGCCTGAAGTGCCTTGGGCAGATAAAATCCATGGCGTTTCATCGCCTGCCCGGTTGCCTGCCTCGTCCCATAATTGGTTGTCACGCGTTTTTCCACGACTCCCTCAAACACTCGAATTCAATTTGTCACACAAAGATATACTTATTCCTCAGCATACAGCCTCGCCCACCGCGCCGGTTCCTCCAAACGAACGACTTCATGGCTTGGGCGGATTCGCAAACGGTTCCAGCCCCTGATATCGCCCTTAAAAAATTGCAAAATCACTTTATCTTCCACCATCTTTCCCTTACGCTGACAGGACATTAAATCTGCATATCCAAAAGAGGGGGCCACGATGCTGAAACGCATCCAATTTTCCGCCAGTCTGCATATTAATACGGACGCCATTGCCGAACACAAGGGAACCGCTTACGCACACGTCCTGAACCGGGTCGCAAACTCATTCAAAGACGACTTTGCCAGGCTTCCAGCTAACATCAACACAGTCAACATCAATCAGGAACAGGTGCGAGTTCCGGCAAAAGCATCACCCCTGGATTTTTTTCCGCCCATCCTGCTCATGAAGCTTTTTACAGGCGGCTTTCTGGGCCGTTTTGTCTCCACCCCAAACACCCAGGTCCAAATCGAAGGAATCGAAGCACGCGGCTACCGCCGCCAAAAAACGGTCGCGGTGCAACCACAAACCCTGCCATCTCAAAAACAATTGGGCTTCATCAAACGGTCACCCAACAAAGCAGAGCTTGAAACACTCGCACGCCATTTCCGGTCCTTTTTCCATTGTCTGCTAGCCGAAGCACGAAATTTCAGCACAAGCCTGAGTCCGGAACCAAAACCGCAACGTCACAAATTTGATATTAACTAAGGCTGCTCGATCAGCGGCACAATATGAGCCAGACGCCAATAGGCATTGCGAGGGGCGCCACCCGTCCCTGGCGA
>CAZXUP010000147.1:0-574 GCA_964643815.1 uncultured Vampirovibrionales bacterium | reverse complement strand
GCGAAACCTCTGCGTGCAGTACGGAAACCCCGGCAGCAAAGACAGTTTGCGGATGATTCATCAGAAATGCCACGGCAACAATCATCACGGCGCCCAGTGCGCAACAAACAATCAATCGCAATTCGGATTTTACATGTTGAAATGACATGAACACGCCCAATACTGTCGTTTGCCAACCCGTACAACGCTCAACACCGTACAAGTACCCTATCGGCCAAACCGGTGAAAGCTTTAACAAAAGCACCCAGAGACGATACATCCTGCAACAAACCCTGAAGAAATAAAAAAGGGTCGGCACAATACGCGACCCAAATCTAAAACCCAGTCTATGTCCCCCCACCACTCATCTGAGGAGTGGCGTTTTTCAGGTGTTTGTCCCTGTGTTTGCATAAAAACAAACAGTTTGTTTTTTGTGCTAGCCATTACTAAAAAAGTTTGACTATTTAAAAAAGCTGCGAATTGAGCGTGAAATGCGCCCGAATATCCGGCTGGCTCGTATTGCGCACTCCGGCAACGCCCACATCCAGGCGGGCATTCAGATACTTGGTCAGGCGCCCGCGAATGCCCACCCCAT
>CAZXUP010000146.1:0-7285 GCA_964643815.1 uncultured Vampirovibrionales bacterium | reverse complement strand
CCGATGCGCAAAGCGGACCAATCACAACAAGCGCGCACAGTGCGTCAGGCACTAGCGGCTACAGCGATTGACACGGTGAAGTTTGGAAGGATTTCCCCAAACCTACAGCAGACGATTCTGGATGATCCGGCGCTCATCAACTTCAACGTGGAAGTCTCTCCGGGAAACGTCGCCCAGCTTAACCAGGCACTCATCAAGATGGCGCAGGCCAAAAAACAGATTGGCGGCTCCATCAAGCTGCTGCTGAACACACCGGGCGGCTCGGTTTTTTCCGGTCTACAGAGCGTGCAGTTTCTGAAACACCTGAATGTGCCGGTGGATACCGTAATTTTGGGTGGCCAGGCGGCCAGCATGGGTTCGGTTCTCTTTCTGGCCGGCACCGGACGCCGGATTATGACGGCGGATTCCAGCCTGATGATTCATGAACCGCGCGTCTCAGAAGCCAGCGGTACGCTCAGCGATTTTAAAATCCTCGTAAAAGACATGGAGGGGTTGCATCGTCGCATGCAACGGTTGATTGCCGAAAAAACCGGCTTGCCGCTACCGACGGTAGAAACCATGACCAGCGGCAACAAAGACTTGCGGATTATGCCGCTACAAGCCCTTAAGCTGGGCTTTGCCACCCATATATTGCTGGATGACGGGCAAGCGTTAACGCAAAAAACTGTCAAGAGCCTCAGCGATGCAGAAATTGAGCGCCGGGACGAAGAGAATGATTATGACGGCCTTGCCAGCGAAACCTTTGACTTGCAGATTGCCGACGAAGCACGCATGAACGCTTTGAGAAAAGCAAAAACCGCCGACGGACAAAGAAACAGCGGCAGAGGCGGCCTTCTGGACGGTATCGCCGCCAAGGGACTGGATTTGCTGAACGGACACATTGCTCCAATCATCATCGGCCATCAAAAACAAGAAACGTCCTTAACGAGAGCAGAGGGGGAAACAGGGCTCAGCCGTCCAAAGATTATGCTGAGCGCCTGATAGACCGGATACCACGATTCAACTCTAAATAAAAAAGAAAAAGCCTCATCGGGTTTCCGCTGAGGCCTTTTATTGGCAATCCACAGGAGTTTTTGGTGAAATTGGAACCTTTGGGGCTCCAAACTTGTTGCAAGGAAATAGAGACTAAACCTTATTTTTTATCCAGGTTGTTACCTAGCGCAGGAACGCGCCGGATGGGGAGTTTAACAGGTTCTCGGCAATCGCGTCGGTGTTGAGGGAGCGCAGATAATCGTTGATGCGACCGGAGTCCAACAGACCTTTTAATTGCGCCACTTTTTCAGAACTGAACGGTTCTTTGATACGCTGGGCCAGGCGGCTGAAACGTAAAATCTCTTTTTCGCTTTCGTACGCCTGTTTGGCCTCGTCCGAAATCGTCGCTTCATCCAACAGTTTCAGGGATGGCACGTTGGCCGTTTCACGGGCAGAATCCACGTTAATCTTCTCAACATTCTGCTGGTTAACGCCCAGCAGGCTGGAGTCCTGAATATTATTCGGTTTTCCTGAAATGCTATCAACCATAACATCCCTCGCTTATCCCTGTCTGTATGGCAGGCCCTCGCTTGCATCGACACTTTTAGTATGGCAGTTCCACACTGCGTTGGCATTCACCCAGAGATCAATAAACACACAATCCGGGCAGGCCAATGGGTCTATTTTAAGACAGGCAAAGCCGCCGGATATCATCCATGAGGTGGATATTGCATGGGTTTTGTCGCTCTACTTTTTAAACCAAAGCCATCTAGCGCGAAGTTCAGCAATTCGTTTGCCTGGAGGAGGCTACCAATAGCGCTCCGGCTCCATTGATCGGTGGATGAGAAGGCCCTGGAAAGGCGGCATACTCGAAATTGAATCCACAACAACCACCTCGTTTGTTCCCCTAAAAGGCTCAAGAGATTTCTCTCTGGGTCTTTTCTCTTTTGAAGGGGTTCTTTGAGAGCAAGCAAACGCTTTCTGTTTAGCGCATGCGGATCACAACCAATTGGTTCTGACTTTGCGTTGACGTGATTGGGTTTCTGATGCCTGTCGAATTGGAAAGTTTTATTAGACGCGTTTCCTCAAGGCGGCAATACCCGAAAAATACCACTCCAGGGTGATTACAGTATTTTCTTTAAGAGTAAACTAGTGGACAGGCGCAAAGGAGATATCAAACACGATGTTGAGCACTTGCCCCTACTGCGGACATACCTCCTTGGATGCAACAGACATGACGCTTCAGGAGATTGATACGGAGCTTCTGACGTTTAAGCCCCCTGAGACTTTAACCGAATTGGAGTGCAAGGATTGTGGTTGGTTCGGCACCAAGGTGCACCTAGCGCACTGACAACCAACTCAGCCACAAGTAACAGGAGCCGATAAAATCGGCTCTTTTTTTTTAGACGCAGATGTTTTTAAGCCAATCCACATAACAGCGAAAGCATGCGCTGGCATCAAAATGGGCAACAGCACGCTCTCGCCCGGCCTGCCCCAACGAAAGGCGCAGAGACGGCGACGCATGCAACTGAGCTACGGCGTCAATGAGCGCTGAGTGATTGCCTGGCGCGATCAAAAAAGGCTGACTATCTGGATGCAAAATGCCGGGGATCGCATTGATGCGGGTTGCAACCACAGGCAGTCCCGCCGCCATCGCTTCGATAAAAACGTGTCCATAGGCTTCGTTATGCGTCGGCAGAACAAAAACATCGGCTTGCCGGTAACACGCCAACAATTCCGGACTATAGGCGCTCAGATTGCGATAGACGGAAATGCCCTTCGCTTCCAATCCACTGGGCGCTTGTGTGCTGACAATCTGCAAATCACAGAACTCATGCAGTGTTTTTTCATAACAGGCCAGCAGATCGTCCCCGCCCTTGCGCTTAAAATCGCCGCCCACAAACAGCACTTGCAATTTTTCTCGCGCTGGGCGCTCCAATGGCATTTCCAGAAAGGGCGTCAGCTCGGCACCAGGTGGACAGCACTGCACCTTATCAGCAGACAAAGCCGGATTTTCCGCTAACACAGCCTCCCGACACCAATCGGAAAAAACAGCAATGGCTTTTGCTTGTTGAAAAACCTGTTTCTCCAAACGAATGCCGGGCTGGTATGTCCAGCGGGTCAGCGGATGATTCCACTCGAAAGACGCCTGGGTATGGGTAATATCCGTTGAAACCAGACACGGCATTTGCTGCATGATATCGATACAACCCAAGGCCGCAGTTTGACTATGAAACGCAATGGCATCATATGGGCGCCCCGCTTTTTGGGCGGCTTTCAATTTACCCAGAACCCGCTTTCGGGCCAGCAGCGCAATAAACCGCTGGAATCGCCAACGCCCGAGATCCAGATTTTGCCGTTGCATCCAGGCCGTGCCAAAACGCAAACACGCAAAGCGACGCTGGATTTTCTCCGGCAAACCGTCAACCGTATCCAGCTCAATCGTATCCCGTCCAGGTTCGAAATCCACGGAAGAATCTTCGGCAAGCGCCTTGCAAAACAAACGGTGAACCGTGACATGCCCCAGATAATGCTCGTTGACCAGCAGAAAACGGTATTGACGATTCACCGAACGATCGCCAGCCTGTTTTAACACCTCTTGAAAGTTTTCCGTCACGCCTTCCCCTGCCTCGCTTCAAAACGCGGCGCTTACACAGATTTGTGAGGATTTTCGCAAACCGCCACCAGAAAATTGTAGTTCATATCCGGAATCGACGTAATCTCAATCCGGGCAAAATACGGCGAAAGCTGCGCCTGAAAACTCTCCCGGCTGTACTTCCGCAAGTGTTGCACCTCATCATCAGGTCCCAGACAATCATCCGGAACCGTCAAGGTCGCCTTCCCATCCGGCTTCAACAAGCGAACCACCTCTTGCACCGCTTCATCCGGGTTGCTGAGGTGCTCCAGCACTTCGGTGGCCAATATCACATCAAAACGCTCACCCCCCAGTGCCAGCGCCGGAAAGCCTCCAACGACACCCTCAAAACCCTGCTGACGAACATACGCGACTGCCTTGGCTGAAATATCCGCGCCAACCCCCTGAATGCCCGGCCTGGCCTCTTTCAGCTTGCGCAACAGCATCCCGACTCCGCAGCCAATATCCAACACCTGACTGCCATCCGGAACCAGGGAAATAATATAGCGGTACTTGTTCTCGTACGTCCGCCAGGTATTTTCCCCCTCCTGCTCCCAGATTTTGTCCCAATAGTCGGCGGTATTGATATTATAGCGAACCAGCTTCTTGATGCCCGTCTTGAAATCCTTCGGCAAAAGCCTCAGGAGTGGCCGGGAAAGCTCGATGCATTGCTGTAACATTCATTCGCCTCGCTTTTTACCCATTATCCGGCTTTTTGCGAGAGTTTCATCATTCGGATTGCGGAGGCTCCATCTGGCAAATGCGGGTAACGGCATTTTGTTTTCGATATACTCAAGGCTGATATTTAGATGAGGAATGGACAGAGTGAGCACCCACACACTGCAAAATGCACCGGATTTACGCAAAGGCTTTCCCCGCAGCCCCAACGAGTCTCTGGGCGAATATGTGCTTTTGCCGCGCATTATCGATAAATGCCGGGCCACCCTGGCAGGCAGCCAAGGCGAATACAACTACAACTGTCCGTTGGATCGTCGCTTTTTCGACTTTACCGAAGCGGACGCTGACACCTTTAAAGAACAAGTTGCGGCGGGCAAGACAGATGCGGAATTACTCGCCTGGATTCAACAGAACAGCAAGCCATTGAGCGCGGATGAAATCAAAATCTGGTCTTACGCCCAACGCTGGCGCCGCCCGGAAGGGGATATCGTTGCCTACTTTGAAACCCTGCGCGAACAGATAGCCCCCCAGAACTACCGCATCGAAACCTGGTTTCAACTTTTGGACGCTGATGAGGGTCGGTTTTAGCCTCCTATTCACCTCAACACAATTTAAAACAACTCTAACATGCCGCGCATCCGTTCGGCCTGTTGGCTTTTGCATGAAGCCAGGATTGTATCAATCTGAAAAACCCCTTTGCCCCACGAATGGGGGTATGCTATAGTTCCTCTACACTCGCCTTAGCGCGTGGGGGCGTAGCTCAGTTGGTAGAGCGCCTGCTTTGCACGCAGGATGTCGCGGGTTCAATTCCTGTCGCCTCCACCATTTAAACTTTAAAGCCTTTCTACATTGGATAGAAAGGCTTTTTTACTGGCTGCATTCTCAAAAATCATAAATTTTGATCTCTATGGTTTTTAAAACAGAACGAGTATAGTAGGGGTTACAGAAACGAACGCGGCAATTGACGGAGGGGCTTCTTTGGCTATAGGGCCTTGGCTTGCCGTGATTAACTTTACGAAAGAAGGATTTTGAATTATGGCATCAGGAAAAGACGCTCAACTGGATCTGAGTGATCTGGAGGCATACCGCCGACAGCAGCCATCACCGGTGACGATACCGGCCTACATATCTACAACACAATCGCCACCAAATGATGTAACCTCGCCGCTGCAAGGCTGAGTGACATATGACGAACCTGACGGCAATCTGTGGGGCACAATCGGCAAGGTTTTAGCAGGCATTGGCCGGGCGGCTTCCGAATTTGGCTCTCGGAACGCGTCGTCATCCTATACAAACCAAAACAATGATTTGCAACTGTCGGAATATCACGCGCAACACATTCAGAAACCAAAAGACATTGCACTGCAGCCGATTCAGCAAACACAAGCTCGCAATACCACGCGCAACATGATTAACCTTGTTGCCGATATAAACGAGAAACGTCATGAACGTGAGATGCGGTGGGCAGAAAGACAAGGCAAGTTACGCAACCTCATGGATGACGTGGCGAAAAGCCAAGGCTTGACAAGCTATGAGCAGTTTCACAAAGACCGAGGCGTACCTTATGATTTGGGATCAAGTATTACCAACACGGTGAACATGGCGGATGTGGTGAATCTGCGCGGCCAATCGAGCGGGTGGATTCAGGAAGATCCGAATTTGATTGCGCGAAACCTCTCCCACGCGCAAAAGCCGGTGACAACTGCCGATCAGTTGCGCATGCAGCAGGAGATTTATTTCGCACAACAGGAATTTGACAGGCAGCAAGAGCTGCATCTACAGCAGATGGATACCCTCCGCGCCCAGCAACAAGCCGCCCAACTCCGCCAGCAGGTGGAGGAACAACGACAGGGAGTAGAGCAGCGCAACATGTTAAAAGGCCATCTCAGTTATGCAGAAACTCCTCCCACAGCACAGGAATTCTTTCCGGCTTCGACATACTGGAATCCAAGCACTCAAGAAGCTATCGATCTGAACCAAAAGCTGGTGGATGGACAAGTTCTGACTGATGCTGAAATAAAACAACTCATTCTGGATCTGGATAGGCAACACTACTCCGCTGAAACCGATGTTCAAAAACAAACTGCGGAAATTCTGGAGGAAAACACTCAGAACCGGATTGTTGAGAGCATTTTGGTCAATGCGCCAGTTACCGAAGGCAGATTGGTTGAAGTGTATGGCTTGGAGCTTCATCCCGAAGAGGCTGAGCTAGCCGTTACCCTGGACGTTGAGCATTTCTGGGAAACAGAAACCCACCTTCGCCCCGAAGAGATCCAGAAAGCCTTGAAGGATTTTGCCATTGAAGTTTGGAATTTTGCCTATGGCGAGGATATTCAAACGGTTTTGGACAATGATGCGTACCCATTGGCGCGTGTTTGGGCAGGGCTTCAGCTATTACCCGCCATGAAAGTCACCAAACTTGCTAAAATAGGAAGGTTCGCCAAGCTCTTCCAAAAGGCTGGCCATCTCGGGGCTAATCCTTTCAAGGGTAAAACCCCGACCCAGATTCACAAGATGTTGACAAGGAAAGGGTTTCGTATTGAAAAGGAAAAATATTCTATTGCAGGCTCAACATCTTATGTGAACCCTAAAACGGGTCGATCTTATAACCTTGACTTAAACCGAAAAGGCGGTGAAAGACTTCATGTTGATGTTAATTATAGAACTTATGATCAAAACAGAAACCCTATAAAATATAATAAGCGTTATTTCAAGAAAAAATATGATTATGAAAAGCGGAAATATGACCTCTAAGAATTACGGCATTTTTACGGTTGAATATTCTAGTCAGGGAAATAAGTTATACTTTTCTCTTGCAGAATATGATTTTCAAGGTTTTCTTTCCAGTTTTGAGTTCCTTCAAAAAAACGAAGACCATTCCTTCTATGCAGAGGGTTCTGAATTATTCAGTACCCTCTATCATGAGGGAACAGAGTTAGTGACTTTTATGAATCTGTATAACTATGATCTTAGCCCTTCTGTGAAGCCAATGTTGGCCTT
>CAZXUP010000145.1:0-7311 GCA_964643815.1 uncultured Vampirovibrionales bacterium | reverse complement strand
AGACGATGTGTTAAACGATGCTCTAACCAACGGTTGGCTTGTTTGAGATACATCCGCGACGACCAGACGCCGGGCAGCAAAAACGCGGCGGAGTTGTCCATTAACTCGCCTGCAATCGTCTCCAACTTGCCGATTCCATTGAGTGACGTCATGAACTGATCCACGGTGGTTTCTTTCAGGTCTGGATACCGCGCGAGCAATCGTTTGCGGCCTTCCCCCGGCAACGGGCCCATATGATCGGCGCCCATCGGCAACAATCCGATGCCGTCCTTGGGGCTGGCGGCTTCCACTTTTTCCACCAGTTTGTCCAGGGCGTCCATTTGCTGTTTGGGCGTGGCGGTCCAGTCATCCAGCATCATCTGGAAATACCCGTCGGTCAGGTGCAAGGTTTTGACGGTATCACCGCTGGGGCTTTGCCAGTGGAAGAAACTTTGTTTCGGGTTCACGCCGCGCCACACCACTGCCGAATCAATGCCGAAACCTCTAAAAATCGTCGGCATATCCGCCGAATGCCCGAATGTATCGGGCAGATAGCCGGTAAAGCAATCGTAACCCCATTCCCGCGATTGCCGAATGCCGCGCATTAAATTGCGAATCAGACTTTCGCCGCTGACTAAAAATTCGTCCGGCATGACATACCACGGGCCAATGCTGATTTTGCCCTGCTGGATTAAACTAAGCAGGCGAAGCCTGTGCTCGGGACGAATTTCCAGATAGTCTTCCAGCACGACAGTCTGGCCATCCAAGGTAAAGCAAGGAAGTTCGTTTTTTTCCAGCCGATCCAGAACTTCATCCACCACCTCGCCTAAGCCAACCTGATAGGCGCGAAACGGTAGATACCACTCGCGATCCCAATGAGTGTGATAGTAGACCGAAAGATTTTTGCCGCGTTCGGATGCCTGAATGGAGGGCTGGGATGTGTTGCTTTTCGAACTCATGGATGCGCTCTCAAACCGATATGCCTGCTATCTAGTTTAGCAGGCACGGGCCAAGATGCAGCATGTCTCTGTTACTCCCGTGAGTTGGAGATGGATCTCAAGCCTTACTTGACAGAGCGCTTTGACGCCTTCTGCCTATAGGGCATGGTTTTCCTTACTGGGGTCTTGAGTTTCTCGGGTCTACTCCTCATCGGTGAGAACCCGGACATTCTCTCCTTGGAGGAAGCTTTTAGGGATATCCTGGCGTGTTAAGTTGCCATGCAATACGACAGTGCCCCCTTGTTTAAAGATGGCTTTGCTATTCTTCCGAAATTGCGCGCCCGGGTAGAGGAAAAGGATCGCATCTTTGCCGGTCAAAATGAGATTCCCGCCAACTTTGCCTGCGATCGACATGTGTGCTTGTGCTTCTGCCGAACCGGTCAGGTTACCTGTTTTTTCGATGGTCAGGCTGGCCGATTTAACAGACCCGCCAACTCTGCCTGAAATTACAATAGTCTCTGGTGAGCTTACCGAACCCGCTACTTCACCTTCTGCTTCAACCATCACACCCCATCCTGCCTTGGCATCTCCTCTGATTTTGCCTGAAACACCTACTATCAGGGTGGCTTCAGCCGAGTTTTTTAACTCCGCGGAGGGGTTAACCACGATAAAGAGGGCTGAGAGTTTTCCTTTTACTTGAGCGCCCTCAGACACGACAACGAGCTTATCAAAAGGTGGTTTACCGGTTAAATCCACGGTGTTTCGGATCTCGTAAAAATGCTCTTCTTCGTCCGTATTCAGGTGAATATTGGGATCCTGTGTCAATACTTCTTTCGGCGTCAGCTTCTCGTTTGCCTGTGCTGATCCCATGGGCGCTAAAGCCAATAGGATCGGTAGGAATACATTGTTGAATGACTTTTTCCGCTTTTGGTCCGGTTGGAGGCTATTTCTGTTGACTTGGGGCAAATGCTGTTTGGATGAAGCGTTACGACTGGAACTTGAAGCACTTGCAAAGCGGAGAGAGTGGATCTGCATGGTTGTGAAAACTCCTACAGACTTTTAAAAGAAATCGAGATTATAGAGTTTATCCCATAAGCTTTTTGAGTTCCAGTCGGGCAACCCAGATACCAGAACTGCTTGTAGCTCGAGGGATTTCTTTTAACAGGTGGATTCTCAGACTGTCTGCGAGGAATCACGGACATGGCTTGGAGGTTGCGAATTCTTCTGCTTAGCGTTTTGCCAAGCCAAGCATCGTCTGTGTATGGTGGGTCTCGGTAGATATTCCCTAGACAGCATTTTGAAAAACAAAAAACTGACGGGAGGCGCTTCTCAAACCAGTATGCCTGCTATTTAGTTTAGCAGGTATACGATGATAGAAGCATTAATAAAGACTATTGAATCAGTCGTAGCGCTTCTTCCAGCAAGTTCTTGTTGGTGCTGATCAACTTGGATGTCACATCCAGTTGAAGCTTGGCCTGCTGCAAGTAAGCCACGTTTTCACGCATGCCCACATTCGAGGCTTCCAGCAAACCGCTGCGAATTTCACCCGATCCTTCCACCGGTTCGCCCGAAAGCTCGGTGGGTTCAAACATCTGGTTTTCCGGCTGCGCTAATGCGCCTGGGTTGATGAAATTGACCAGCGCGACTTTATACAACGGTGTAATGGTTCGACCCTTGTTGGTCAAGCCAACCACGGTGCCGTCCGACTGGACTTTGTATTCATCATACTTTCCAAAAAACTTGCCATTGCTCGGATCGGTCCACAGGTTGATTTCGGTGGTGGGGATGTGTCCCGGCCCACCGGTGCTGTGGTTGGGATTGTTGGCTGCCGGAGAGGCACTGCTATCCCCGGTGTTGATGATCTTTCCGTCTTCGCCCAGCAGGTAGCCTTGTACGCTGTAGCCCAGCTTGTTCACTAACGTGCCCTCGGCGTTGAAGTTGAAATCGCCGAGGCGGGTAAACAACAAATGGCCGTCCGGCTTGCGCACCGAAAAGTAGCCTTTCCCTTCGATAAACAGGTTGGTCGGTCCGGTGCCGGGGGTTGATTTTCCTTGCTCGTCGCTGCGCGGCAGTTCATACAATTGCACGCCGTTGATGAAATCGGCAAAGTTTGATTTGACTTCGCGGTAGCCGGGCGTGTACAGGTTGCCCATGTTTTCGGCCAGGTCGCTAAACCAGCCAAGTGCGGCTTTTTGCGTGTTGAGTGCTGTAATAAACGGATCGTTCATGCGGGCTGACCTTCTGATTGCTCGTGGCGCGTTGTTGGGTTTACGCGACTTCAGGGTGTTTCATCTTCATTTTCTTCCTGGTTTTGGTGTGAACGGCTTGGATCACGGTACTGGTATTCCAGGGTGCCGACGGGCAGGTTTTTCTGAATCATGCGGTTGCGCAAATCGTCCAAATCCTGCTGCATCACCATCGCGAGAGTCTTATCGGTGGATAAAAACTGCGCGGATACCTGGCCGTTGCGAATTTTAATCACCACGGCGGAATGCGGATCCAATTCCACGCGAATGGGCCGTCCGGTTTTGTAGCCTTTTTCGATGAGTTCGGCCAGTTTGGGCGACACTTCGAAACCGCGATAGCTGATCTGTCCGCTTTCGGAAGTCGGGAAGACGCTGTTGAACGGCACGCTGCCCATGGCGATTGGCAGGCCCGGAATGACGATTTGCTTGAGATACTGCGTATCAAGCTCGGTTAAATCTGATTGCAGCAGCGCCATGTCTTTTTCGACCTGGGCGGCTAAATCTTCTTGCGGTGAAGAGGCAACAGCCGTTTTACCGCCGACAACGGTCAGACGGGGACGTGTGCTGACTTCCGAACTGGTGTGTGTTTTGTTTGTCGGATCGTTTTTATTTTTCTCGTTCAACGCCTGATTGGCAGTGGCCTGTGTGTCTGCGCCTTCTGCGGCGGCGGTTGCGGAGAGCAGATCGAGGAACGACAGATCCAGATCGTTCAGCATGTGATCCACGGAAAATTGCGTGTGCCGCAATTTCTCAATTGGAGAGGAACTGCCGAAATGATGGGGGGAGTCCTCAATTTTCATTGGATGAATTCCTTTTTACATCGACTAAACATGGGTTTGCGGGAAGTGGGATTGGCTGCTCAATGGTTTAGGTTTCGTTTGGGTTGAGTTCAAGCCATTCCTGCTCCGCTTCTGCGTTCGACTCTTCCAGCTCCAGTTGTTGTGCCCGAAAGTATCGTTGCCCGGCCACTTCATCCAGCCGTTTCATTTCCTGGCGTTTTTCCTCTTCCAGCCACTCTTCGTAAACTTTTTCCTTGTGCTTGATGAGGGCTTCGAGTTCGGCCTGGGCCTTGATCAGCAACTGGCGTTCGTGTTCGAGTTCCTGTTTGACGACCTCCAGGTCTTCGTAGAGTTGATCCAGTTGCTGGTTGAGATGGTGCAGGTATTCGTCGTGGGCCGCCATCAGGGTGTGCGGAGAGGCCAGCATGTTCTTGCGAATCATGCGGATTTCGTTTTTCTTTTCTTCGATGGCGGTTTCGACTTCACGCACCCGTTTCCGTGCTTCCGCGACGCGCTGTTCCTGGGCTTTCTTCTTGCGTTCGCGCATCTCGAAGACTTTTTGCAGACGGTAGATAAAGCGGGCCATGATGCCTCTATTGGCAGTTGTTTGGGTGAAAGAGACGACCCCAACCTGTGGGCGGCTTTTTTGGGGCCGCTGGCTGATATTGGGATTCTATGCAGCTATCGGACAAAAGCAACGGGGTCTGAAGTCGTTGGGTCAAAAACTCCTGCATCTGAAGGAGATCAACCGGACGCTGAATTTGCCTGCTGAGTCTGACAGGGGGCGAGCACGGCGTCTTTCATGCCATGAATCAGCTTTTTATCCTGCGGGCAGGAAGTCGCCAGCACTCCGGCCAGTGTTACTTGGCCGTTTTGCACCAGGTAATACGGGCATAAGCGGGTGCGCGCCTTGAATGGCGTGATGGCGCCGGTGGCCAAATCGATGCGTTCCACGGTTTGCACCCCGGCAGGGATAAATTTTTGCAGGATATACGGCGTTTGCCCAAAGCTGGCCATGGCGACATCCAGGCGTTCTCCCCAGGCTTCCGCCGAATGGTCGTGCCCGATTGTGACGCCACGGCTGCCCCAGCCGAGTTCTGAAAAGCCGGAGGGCTTGAGCACCAGCTCGCGTTCTTTTTGAGACAGCGTTTTTAGCTCCCGAAAGTCCTGGAGGGCTCGTCCGCCGGGTGTCAGTCCTGCAATCACCGCTTGCGGCGGCAAAGGGGTTGGGTCGACAATCCAGCCGGGCGGTACCCATTGCTTGAGCTGGTTAAAATCATCTGCTCCCATGTTTTTGCTCCAGAAATCAGCGAGTGCCGGATGATGCAGTAGCGCCAGAGAAAGCTTTTCTTCCACATGAGGTTTCAATGGGGGTGTGCAACGCACCAATCCTTTTTTAACCGCATATTGAATCAATTCAATCTTGGGAATATTGGGGAGATCGAACAATTCAAAAAAGCGGTAAATTAAATCAATTGGCTTTTCGGCACCGCTTTCCGGATCGGCAAAGACCAGTCGATCGCGGACCAGATCAATCTCTTTGGGATGAAGCAAGACGATATTTTCGTAAGCCTGCGCCAAATCCGTGCCATTGCGGATTGTATCCACTAGCCAGGACATTTCCACGCGATAGTCTGCCGCTTCATCCGACAAAACAATGGCAATGACCGGGTTTTCTTTTTCCGGCACAAAGGCTTTCAGCATCTCTAAAAAAGCACCGGGTAGACCGTTCTCGGGTTCAATCACCGAAAAACCGTTTTGCCGGTAAAACCGGTTCAACATGGAGGTAAAGCCAAGCCCGCCCGGCACGGCGTCAATTTCACACAGTGTCCAGTCGGTTTCGTTCAGTAGCAAATCGGGACGCAACACTAGGGGTAAATGCGATTTCAGGCGTTTCATCTGCGCAAAGCGCAACAAGGTATCCGGCTTGCCCTGATCGTACAGATCCGCCACCCATGCTGGAATGGGGAGGTTGGGATTCCGGCTTTGCGAATAGAGCAGATCGATGGCCTGGACAAATTTTACCAACATACCGCCCAGGCGATTCAGATTATTGGCTTGCTGAGCGCTTAACGTAAATGGGGTTGGCGAGAGTTGCCAGCCCATGCCGTCAGCCTGGCCGTATAAGGGTTTATCTGGCAATAATGAGGCATCCAGTGGCGCTGGCTTTGTACAGGCGGGTGATGTCATGGCCGCTCCATCATAGTGCAGACCCGTTAAAAAGAGAACACTGCCGGGCAAAGTGCTTTGTTCGTTTATGGGGACTTTGCCTTATAATGGAAGGGCGTTGCGTCTGCCGTCCGCATACCCTGCACGCCTCCTGTTGAGTCAATTGTCGAGCCCGGATTTAGCTGTACGCATGTTTTCCAAGAAGAACAAACAAGCCCTGCCTCCTGAGATGCAAACGCCTGCCCCGATGGCATCAGGGCTGGGCCCGGCTGTGGCTCGAACGGGCGGGCAAAGTGTGTTTGCACCGGGCTTAAATCCGTTGCCATCGCGGATTGATTTCGGTCTGAACCAGGATTTTTCAGCGCTGCCCCCCCTTGAGTCGCACACGGAATCGTACGCGATGCCGTCAGAACCCATGCCTCCGCAACCTGCTGGCGGCGATTTTGAACCGGAACCCCAGCCATTGCAGTGGGAGCCTACGATGCCGCCGCTTCCCGCGTCCATAACGGATGTGCCTGCCTGGGAACCGCCACCGCCTGGCAGCATTGCGCCTGCCACCGTGGATGATTGGCAACCTTCACCCAGTGACTCTGTATTGCCTGCCGATACTTGGAGCGTGGCGACTCCTGAGGCGATACAACCTGTTCCAGAGCCTCAACCTTATGTGCCGCCGCAACAGCCGGCTTTGCCTCCAGCTCCCGCTTTGGACGTCCTCCCTCCGCTTGCTCCACAACCAGTGCCACCTTCCCTTCTTGCTCCCATCGAAACGCTTGCGCCGTCTTCGCCTCCCACGGCTGCCGAAGCCAGTTATTTACATGCAGAAGCAGCACCTGTCAGCGCGGAAGAAATGTTGTGGCAGAATCTTGCATTGCCAGAGGCTGTGCCTCCCGGAGAGCAAGTGCCGATGGCCCCAGCTGCGTTTCTGGATTCAGTGAACCAACAGCTTTATCCGGAGGATCCGTTTCTGGACCCGATGAATGCGGAGCAAGGCGAACAGGCGTTTGAGGAAGCTGCCCGCTTTTTGTTTCCGGAAACGCTGAGCGCACCTTTGGAATGGCAGGAAGAAGTGCCTGCTTCTGGTAGCCTCGGAACAGAGCCGCTTTCTCCTTCTGCACCAAGTGCGCTGCCGTTTGAACCGGTGACGGAACAAACAGCGCCGTTGGAGTTGGGACCCAGTTTTTTGGCGGACCCCGCTGGCGC
>CAZXUP010000144.1:1349-7316 GCA_964643815.1 uncultured Vampirovibrionales bacterium | reverse complement strand
GGTTATTGGCCGCGCCCTCCAATCGGTTGGTAAACGCGCCGATTGCCCCCCTACGGGTATTAACCGTGCTTAACGCAGAGTCAATAATGTTAATCGCGTTTCTCGCGTTCGTCGTTGTGCTAACAAGCAGGGCAGCGGTTGTCATGGTCGCAGCCAGAGAACTTGCGTTAGCCCCGGCAAACGGGTTGGCTGAACCAGCCGTCGCCAAGTCCAACTGATCCTCAGCCACCTGATCGTTGGGACCAAGATGGATCACAAAGCTGTTGACACTCGCCACAGACATCAACTTGACACCGTTGAACTCGGTCGCCGCCGCAATCCGGTTGATCTCGTTGATCTGCTGATCCATTTCGGCTTTGATGGCCGTTCGTTGCGCCGCATCATACGTGTCGTTGGCCGCTTGCACCGCCAACTCGCGCATCCGCTGCAAGCTCTCCGTAATCTGTTGATAGGCCCCATCCACGATATTCATCACGTTGATGCCATCCTGGATGTTGTCCATCGCCTTCTTCGAGCCGCGAATCTGCGTCCGCAAATTCTCGGAGAGTTGAAGACCCGCCGCATCGTCACTCGCCCGGTTGATCCGGAAGCCCGAGGACAACTTTTCCATGCTTTTCTGCAAAGCGTTGGTGTTGTTGCCCAAGTGCCGTTGCGAGTTTAACGAGGCCACGTTCGTATTAATAATCAGTGGCATTTAAATACTCCTTAATTTCGTGTGTCTACGTCCGTGTATTGTTTAGCCTTGCAGCAACTGCAACGCCAGTGATGGTGACTGGTTCGCCTGCGAGAGCATGGACGCCGCCGCCTGCTGTAGGATCTGGTTTCGCACCAGTTGCGCAGATTCCGACGCCACATCCACGTTCCGGATGCGTGACTCGGACGACGACAGGTTCTCGATTGCAATCGACAGGTTATTGGCCGCGCCTTCCAAACGGTTGGCAAACGCACCGATACTACCGCGTCGGGTGTTGACTCTCGCCAAGGCCGCGTCGATATCGGTAATGGCAGCCAGAGCGGCGCCTGCACTACTCACAAATAAACCAGTCGCTGTCAGATCAGCGGCTAATGCACTTGCATTGGCAGTGGCAAACGGACTGTTAGCCGCACCGGCAGCCGTCGCCAGGTTCAACTGGTCTTCAGCCGCCACATCGTTGGGACCCAGGTGAATGACAAAACTGGTTGAGGTTCCATTCATCAGCTTCACGCCGTTGAACTCGGTCGCCGCCGCAATCCGGTTGATCTCGTTGATCTGCTGATCAATCTCGGCCTTGATGGCATCCCGCTGCGCAACGTCATACGTGTCGTTGGCCGCTTGCACCGCCAATTCGCGCATCCGTTGCAGACTTTCGGTGATCTGCTGATAGGCGCCATCCACGATATTCAAGACATTCAAACCATCCTGGATGTTATCCATCGCCTTTTTCGATCCGCGAATCTGCGTCCGCAAATTCTCGGAGAGTTGAAGACCCGCCGCATCGTCACTCGCCCGGTTGATCCGGAAACCCGAGGACAACTTCTCCATGCTTTTCTGCAAAGCGTTGGTGTTGTTGCCCAGGTGTCTCTGCGAGTTTAACGACGCCACGTTCGTGTTAATAATCAGTGGCATTTACCTTACTCCTTTATTTCGTGTGCTTACGTCCGTGTATTGTTTAGTTGTTCGCCTTTTTCATCCCGTGTGACCTCTTGTATTTCGGTTCTATTTCCAGATGTATTTTTGCTTGCGCGTGCAGCACGCAGCGCCAGTAACGGCAGCGTGCAAGGACATTCAAACCGTCGTATGCTGCAAGCACTGGCCGCGCACCAGCAAACGCAGTTTCCGACGTTAAATTTATGTCAGGCTTTCGTGATCGCGTTTATCTCCATGTTCCAGAGCGCCCCCAGCAAGCACCTTGCTACGCACCACCGTGTTCGGGCGTGCTAACAAGTTGCCCCAAATGCACATGCATTCGGGCTTCAGGAACTCTGTAATCTGACTTTCGTGTGATTCGTGTGATGGGACGGACGCTCCTTTGAAGGGATGAGAGTCCGACTCATCCTCGTATCGGTGAGGTGGGTCAAAACTTTAGAAGTTTTTTAAGATTCGTAAAATCCAGCATAAGACAAGCACTTAGCCCCATTGAGACCAAAGATTTCGGGAAATCCAAAAAACAGCACAAGCCAATTCACTCAACAGGAGGACGGAGCAGCATCTTCAAAACCAGGAAGGGTATAAGCGCTATAATGGAAAAAAATGCGTGGGAGCCTGAGTGCATGTCACAATCCTGGTGGCAGATTTTAAAAACCAGTGGCCGGTTGTACGGTTTGCATTGGAAACCCTTAACCAGGCCATTGGTTTTTCCACTGCTGAAAATTTTGCTGGGCGTTTACAGCTGCCTGATTCTGGCCTATTGGTTCATCAACCTCATTACCCTACACTATCGCCCCGCTATCAATCAAAATCCATGGCTTTTGCTGCCGGTGCTACTGGGACTTCTTGTTATTTCCTGCGGCACAATGTTCTGGTTTTTCAAAGGCTTCTGGGAATACCTCGTCTATATGGCGTCGCTAAACATCAATGCCACTGAAATTTCAGAAGGAAAGCCGATCCGGATTCGGGAAGCCTACCTACAGGTCGGCAAGCAAAAAGCGGTTTCTTATAAACTATTGCTGGTTGCCTACTGTCTCACACCACTCCCGGTTGCTCTGCCCCTGGTTTGTATGGTTCTGCTTTCTTTTTGCCTCCAAAATCCGGCGCTGAATTTGATCCTCTTCATACTGGGCCTTCTGTTGAGTGTTGCCGTCGGCATTGTGTGGCTGGCGCTTCTGTTTTTCTTAAGCCTGATTTTTCAGATCGTCGCTTTTGAGCCAGTCTCCACTACCAACCCGCTTCCCGTATTTTTAAAAAGCAGTCGCTTGGTATGGCGGCGGTTGCCTGCAACGATCGCGTTGCAAACCATCCTGTTGGTTGCGACCTGCTACGTCTTGCCAATTCCGTTCGTATGGTTGTCCAGATTGCTGTTCATCACCGCACCGCTGGACTGGTTTCATTCGTGGCTGATTCAACTGATTCTGTCCGGTGCCGCCCCGCAGCCAGGCGGTGTCGATATCCTTCCCTATTACAACCAGCTCCTTGGTGAACTTGCAAAGCATCTGACTGAAATCACCCACATGCTCAGCGATTCTCTTTTGGCAGGCATCATCACCGGCTTGCTGCTACCACTGGGCACCATTACCTTTACCTTGCTGTATCGAGATATCCAGAGGCCTCCCGAAAAGACAACACCCCTGTCCTAATTATCTGAATATCTGCAAGTACAAGACTTTATTGGCATCGTTGAAAGAAGGGCCACAGGTGCCGGGCGCCGTTGGCCGGAGTCCAAACCCAGCATAACCAGCTTCAGACCATGCTGTATCACCCGCAAATACACATCGAATAATCAGGGTGTCTGCCTCATCCACCTCGTGCAAAAAGAGAGCGTCTTTATTGGGTCCGGCAGAACCGTTCCAGTCCACATAAATTTCATCTTCGTTGCTGCAACCGCTTTTACAAAAACCCACAACCTGAGCACCGTTTGGCAACGTAAAACCACCATGCGAATGTTGACTCCAAGGTAACGCGGGACGAGTGGACGGCCAGCAGCCTTCTGCTTGTGAGTCATCACACAATTTCAATCCGTTGATATAGGGCTTGACAATAGACCATTGGTTCGATGATGCAGATGCCTGATTCTTTAGGCGGATCATATAAGTAACCGAATTAAGCATCCCGATGGTTTCCCGAAAAACAGCCCTTCGTCTCTGATCTTGCTGGGCAACCAGAATTTTCGGAATCGTAAATGTGGCAATCTGGGCCACAATCAACAATACCATCAACAATTCAGCCAAACTAAAGCCGGTATAACCAACCGGTTTCGCAATAACTCTCATTAGTGACGCTGGAGGTACAGGATCTGTATTCATACTCTATCAAATCGTCTAAATCAATAATACCTTAAGCTCTCTCATTCAGAAATGTAATGAAATGTATCAATTCGCAGGCAGAAGACTTCAGCATATCAGAACCATGACCGATATCCAAATAAGATACTCGATATGTCCTCTCTTCTTATAATAATGCGTTCTCATCAGGCGCCCCACCAGGCGCCTTTCTGTTGCAAACCACAACCAGTTGTCGGGTTCAGGCTGGGTTAAACCAGGTTTAAACCGGAAGCAAAACAGTCTATAGTAAGAATAAGACTGTCGAGGTTTTTCTTGTGAAACGCGTTTTCCATTTCGCAAACCAATTTTCAATCCTTCTGGGCCTAATCTCCTGTTTGCTCGCGCCGTTTGCTCTGGCTGCCGACGAGCTGACCGGCTACGAACAGTCGCTGTTCGCGCAGACTTATGCCAATGAGCCGGTGTTGAACCGCCTGGAACGCCTGGAAACCAGCGTGTTCGGAGAGGCCCAAAGCGGCAACACCTCGGAGCGACAGGCTCGCCTGGTAAAGGTGCTGGGCAAAGCCAAACAAGTCATCCCGGCGGCAGCGCCGCAAACCTCGCAAACACCGGGGAGAAATCCTCAGCAGACGTATCAACCCCCTCAACCCCAAAGACAGCCGGATGCCACGGATTATCCCACGGTGACGTCATTGGAACGCGAAGTGTTCGGGCGGGATTTCCTCCGGGACGATATCGGCGCACGCTTGAGCCGCCTGGAGAAAAAAGTATTCGGACAACCTTATCCTCACATCGCACTGGTCGATCGAGGGGATAAATTACTGGACCGCTATCCCAACCTGCCAGTGACGACCCAGACCTCGGGGCGGGTGGAAACCGGCAATTCCGCACTGCGGGATCTCCCCGACGATCCCAGTCAGTTCACCGGCAGCAACCGGGATGTCTATCGCAAGGTGGAAGCGCTGGAACACTCGATACTGAACAAGACCGACCCCAACAAGCTGTTGACCGAACGTTTGGACATACTGGAAACCAAATCATTCGGACGGAAATACAGCGGTGAATCCATCGATTTTCGTGTCAACCGGCTCCTCAATGGTTTCCAGGTCGCGTCGGCAAGCAACGGATACCAGGCACGCCCGCCCGTCCAAGGTCGTCCGCTTTACCAGCCCCCCCCGTTTTCAGGCACCATCAACGGATACGATACGTCTTACAACACCCCACCCTCGACATCAGCCCCTGTGCCTCAAAATATACAAATCGGCGCAGGCTTTAGCCAAAACAGCAGCCATCAGTTCAGCAAGGAAATGCTCGACATGCTGCCCGCAGATGTTCGCAACCAGATGACAAACGGCGGCGGACAGTCCGGCACCGTGGTTTCAGCGCCCGGCACGGTCATTATCGAAAGAACCACCCCCATTCCCGGGTATCCGGGATACCAGAGCTATCCCGGGTTTCAAACCTACGGCGGGCAACCGATTCAACATTATAACTACTACGGCGCACCGGGTGTCCAAACCCAAAATAAAACCACCACCACTGTTATTCAGCCCAACGGAAGCACCGCCGTCTACAGCTACACCCAACCTGTGCCGGGACTGATGAACGGTCTGCCGAATCCGGCTTATATCGGCGATCCTGCGGTTTTGCAATCACTGGGGAATTTGGAAGTCAACGTGTTCGGGCAAGTCAACACGATTGAGCCGGTTTATGTCCGCCTTGGCAAGCTGGAATCCGCCTTGATCGGGCAAATCTATCCGAATTTCTCAGAAGTGGATCGCCTGAACAATCTGCAAAAAGCCTGGCAGTACCAGTCGCTTGGAAAGCTCCTTGGCAAAGGCAAGGCTGGTAATATCGGACGTTCGGCGGGCAGCATCTTGCTGGGCGTGCCATTATCCCCGACCATGCCAGTCATGCCCTCTGCCGGAGTCATTACCCCAGGCACAACCACTACGACAACAACGACATCCCCGTAAGGGTTTTTACCAGCGCTTCAACCAATCCTTCCAACTGTTTTTGGGTATGCGCCGCACTGATCGAGATACGCAGCCG
>CAZXUP010000144.1:0-1339 GCA_964643815.1 uncultured Vampirovibrionales bacterium | reverse complement strand
GCCGTGCCGTTCCCGGCGGCACCGTCGGCGGACGAATGGCCTGCACGAGATAACCCGCATCCAGCAACGCGGCGCTGCAGGCAATAGCTTTTGCATCATCTCCAATCACCACCGGAATAATCGCGCTTTGCACAGGCGTCGCAATGCAATGCGTCAGCCCGAAACGTCGGACGCCATCTTCAAAAAAGTGCAGGTTTTCCCACAAGCGATTTTTCATTGACGGATCGCTCTGGACAACTTGCACAGCCGCATGCGCCGCCCCCACCACAGCAGGCGGCATGGCGGTGGAATAAATAAATCCGCGCGCCTGGTTGATCAAGATATCGATCAGCGTTCTGGAACCCGCCACATACGCACCCGCGCCGCCCAGTGCTTTACTGAACGTGCCCATCTGCAACGCAATGCGTCCACTGACGCCAAGCTGTTCGCACAAACCGCTGCTCCGCTGATTGCCATACAAGCCGGTTGCATGGGCTTCATCCACCATCACCAGCGCATCATAACGCTCCGCCAGTTCAACCAAAGCGTTCAAGTCCGGGTAATCACCATCCATCGAAAACACGCTATCGGTCACGATCCACTTACGCGCACCGACAGGCGCTTTTTTGAGTTTCTCTTCCAGGTGGTTGAGATCCAGGTGCCGGTAACGCGTCCAACGCGCACCGGATAGCATACAGCCGTCGATCAGGCTGGCATGGTTCAGCTTGTCGCAAAACACCCAGTCGCCGGGTTGTAACACAGCCTGCAAAATCGCCACGTTGGCCTGATAGCCGCTATTAAAAACCAGCGCGGCTTCCGCCTGCTTGAAAGCAGCCACCGTTTGCTCCAGCGCCAGCACGGATTGCCGGGTGCCCGTAATCAGCCGGGAGGCCGAGTTTCCCGTGCCTTCACGCTGGATAGCCTCAATCGCTGCTGTTTTGAGACGTTCGTCGTTTGCCAGTCCCAGGTAATCGTTACTGCTGAAGTTGATGGCTTTGCGGCCTTCAACTCCTACCTGAAGCTGCACCGTCTCACCCACAACAGGTTCAATCACGCGGCAGCGGCGCAGGCGACTTTCAGCCGACAGCCCATCCAGTACCAGCTGATACGAGGCGAGGGTGGAAGGGTCTGCTTGCTTCGTCATTGCACGCGGTTTTAAACCGAAATGACCTCTTTAACACCCGGAATGTACTGCTTCAGTTGCTCTTCGATACCCATTTTGAGCGTGTAGGTCGAGCTGGGGCAGGTGCCGCAAGCGCCTTGCAGACGCAGTTGAACGACGCCGTCTTCCGTGATGCCGACCAACTCGACATCGCCGCCGTCGGCTTGCAGATAAGGACGCAGCATGTTCAGGACTTCC
>CAZXUP010000143.1:1099-7331 GCA_964643815.1 uncultured Vampirovibrionales bacterium | reverse complement strand
CGGGGGCAGGATTTGAACCTGCGACCTTTGGGTTATGAGCCCAACGAGCTACCGGGCTGCTCCACCCCGCGTCAAGAGTCGGATTAGACATTAAGGATGCATCAAAGGTATCTGCATTGCAAGTACTTGATTACCCGTTGGTGCTGAAAGGGCTTCTGGCATGGCTTGGGAAACGTCTTGGGCAGGCTCGCGTTTGGAGCGGCCCGGTGGTACAATCTGGAGAATGACAACCGGATGAATTGTTAGGAACTTATGGGCGTGGTTTGACGATGGAGCTTTTGGTCTGGCTTGAAATAGCGGCAGGTTTTCTGGCAGGTGCGGCTTTGGGTGCGTTTGTCTCCAAGCTGGGAACGGAACGCCTGACATATCGTTGGGAAACGGAAAACCGTCTGCAGAAAGAGCAACTGGAAGAATTGAAATCGACGGAAGCGTTGCTGCGCCTGGAACTGAATGAAGTAAGTCTCTCCAACATGCGTTTAGAAACCCTCCTGGATGAGTCCAAAAAGTTATCCGAGCAACAACAGGCACAGTTTGAGGCGATTGGCCAGAAGACGCTGAAGGCGTTGAAGGACGAACTGGAAGAGAAATCCGCGCGCGAAGCCCAGCAACGTCAGGCCGTCATGGACGAGCGGCTGGGCTTGATGCTGAAACCCCTCAAAGAACTGTTGGATCAGAACGATCAGAAGGTGAAAGAGGTGGAGAAGCAGCATACCGAGGACACGGCTTCGCTTAAGAAGCACATCGAGCTGATTGTGAGTGAAACCGGTAAGCTGGTCAGCGTCAAAAACAAGCTGGCGGAAGCACTCAGCAACAGCAAAGGGCGTGGTGACTGGGGTGAGATGGAACTGATCCGGCTTCTCGAGTCTTCCGGCTTGCTGGAGGGTGTTCATTACGAGGCTCAACGGATGGAAAACGGTCTCCGTCCGGATATTACGATTCGTTTATCCAATCAGCGGGTTTTATACGTGGATGCGAAGACGATTCTGGTCAACCTGGAGCGCTTGATGGGCGCCGGTGATTCGGAAGAGGAGCTTGTCGAGCGCAAAAAACACGCCGCAGCGCTGGAAAAAGAAATCATGTCGCTCAGCGTCAAGTCGTATGAAACCAAATGCGAGCAGAGCATTGATTTTGTCGTGCTGTATGTGCCGAGAGAGTCGATGTTGCGGGCCGCACTGGAAGAAAAGCCGGCTTTGATGGAGCAGGCCTTCCAGCGGCGCGTGATTCTGGCGAGTCCGCTGGTGTTGATGTCTATCCTCAAAACAGTGGCTTACGGTTGGGATCAGGCGCAACTCTCGCAAAAGGCGCAAGAAATTCACACGCTGGGGCGAGAGTTGCATAAGCGGGCCTCTACCTTTTTCGAGCGGTTTCTAAAGGTTGGAGATCGTCTGGAAGCCCTTGGGACACAGTTTGAAGACGCCCGGATTGCTTTAACGGGTCGCCAGGGAATGCTGCCGCAGTTGCGGAAGTTTGAAGAGTACGGCTGCAAGTCCGAAAAGCTCCTGCCATTGGCTGGGAATTTGGAAGAAGCGCTGGTTTCGGACGACAGTGTTGAAGATGCTCTCTTTGTGGAAACGGTGGCCCGGAAGAAAAGCGTCCGGAGCGCCAGCCGTGTGGAAGTGGATGGTGTAACGAGTCGTCCCTAGTCCAAATATCCGATTTATCACCTCCGGTAGGGGAAGTTATATTAGAATAATCATAGAAAGCACCGTTGAGAGCCGGTAGGGTATAGACGTGTATCAAAAGGTCAAACACTTCGTTTTTACCTTGATTTACATCCTGTTGTGGGGGCGTTTCTTTGCGGCCATCTGGGATCCCCTGTCTGGTGGCTTGGCGGCCTCGGATGGTTTGCCGATTTACGAGAGTTGGCGGGGTGCGCTGAACTGGCTGTATTATCTCAGCGAGTTTTTGATGTTGCCGGTGAGTCTTGCGTATCGTGCGGTTGATTCGTTGATCCCCGACTCAAACTGGTTTCCGGGTATTTATTCCGCCAATATTTCTGAGCAATTGAATGCGCTGGCGGCCATGCAGCCTTCAGTGCAGCAGGCGCTTCAACCCGCGCTGCAAAACCCTGTATTCCAGCAAACCATGGTGGGTTACGTTGATTTTCTGGTGATTTTCGCCGTGCTGTTTTTCAGCTTAATCAACCCGCTGGTTGATCATGTTTATGATTTCCTGAAAAACCTGATCTGGAACCTGCTGATCGAATTTTCTTTCACCAAAAAGAAAGAGGCCAAATATCAGGAGGCGTTGGAAAAACGTGCCGCCGACCTGATGAAACTGAACGTGGAATACAAAAACCTCTCCAAAGAAGCCAGCGCGTTATCCACAGCGGTGATTACCGATGAATTGACGAAAGTGTACAACAAGCGCTTCTTCATCAATAAAATCACCACCGAATTCAACACGGCCAAGGATAAGAAGGGCGTGCTGGCCATTGCGATGGTGGATATCGATCACTTTAAAAAACTCAATGACAACTATGGTCACTTGCTGGGCGATAAAGTGCTGCAGGCGGTGGCGCATGTCGCCAAGCGCGGAACACCGGGTGGTTGCTTCTGCTGCCGGTTTGGGGGTGAGGAATTTTCCATCATCATGCCCAATAAAAAGCCTGAGGAAGTGCTGGAAATTGTCGGAACCATCCACCGAAATCTGCCCTTGCTGCGCTTCGAGGAAGACCCGAATCTGCGCACTGCCGCCAGCTTTGGTGTTGCCATCGTTGATTTTAAAAACCCGCAGGCGCAGGAATTGAAAAGCTTTGAAGAGTTTATCAAGATGGCTGACGATGAATTGTATCGGGCCAAGCTGAATGGCCGGAACCGCTACGAAGTGAACCGCACGCTGTACGATGGCGCGTCGTAAAGCGTGTTCTGATCATGCTGGTTGATCTCTACGAACTGATTCGCAGGCGTCGCAGCATCCGACAATATAAACCGGAGCCGGTATCAAAAGAAATTATTGAACGACTTCTGGAAGCGGCCATGTGGGCGCCGTCGGGTAAAAATCTCCAGAACTGGCGCTTTTTTGTGTTGCAAGGCGCGCATCGCGATGCGTATCTGGAATACTCCCAAAAATCCTGGGATTACATTCGCCCGGTGCTGGAGCGCCGTTTGAAGCCCAGTTTGTATGAATTTACCGAGCGCTTTTTCTACACGCTGGGCGGTGCGCCGGTGGTCATTTTTGCGTACAGCAAGCCCAACCCCGAAGAGAATAACCAGACATCGTTGGGTAGCGTGTACATGGCCGTGCAAAATCTATTGCTGGCTGCCGAAGCGGAAGGGCTGGGTACGTGCGTCATGGGAAGTCCGCTGGAAGTGAAGGACGACGTGAATCGCTTTTTAGGTGTCGGCGAGACAGATTTGGAACTGGTATGCGGCATTGCGCTGGGCTGGCCGGATCACGCGCCGCCCGCCGCGCCGCGACAGATGGACGATCGCATCACCTGGCTGGGGTTTGAAGACTAATTCAAAACGGCTTGCACGGGGTTAATAACACCTGCGCCCTGAGCCGCTATCGGATAATTGGGCAAAAACGTTGCCGTCTGTTGCAGTTTGGCTTTGACTTGATCAAACGTGAGATTCGGGTTGCGTTGCAGCATCATTGCAATCACGCCGCAAACATATGGGGTTGAGAATGAAGTGCCTTGCACAACTAGGTTTTGACCGATTGGACCATACGGTTGCCGAATGCCAATTTCAATGCCTGGCGCGGCAATAGTCGGATCCCATTGAGTACTATCAGCTAGCGATGAAAAGGTGGCAATCTGATCATCGGTTGGGTTGTCAGGTGTCTGATTGGTGCTGGAGGCTGCTACCCGAATGACATAAGGACTTTGAGTATAGGGGTCCATTCCCACCCCTGGTGGCATAGGGGTTGAATAAGGCCATGCGTCTTCTGCGTTTCCCATGGCGCAAACCGGTATGATTCCATGCAAGGTGGCCTGACGTGTCGCTTCAATGTAGTGCTGCCGTGCAAGCTGTAGTGTGGGGTGATTTTCAAGCAGATTGTCTGCAAAACGGGTAATAGCCTGAATCTGATCGCCTGTGTTGCCATAAATGGCGTTGCCTAAAACGGCTTGCCGTAGTTTGGGGTATTTGAATCGATTATTTTCATTTAGCATATTGACTTGGGCATGAAGAAAGTTATAACGCGATATTTTAGGAGCCCCTTTGGTCATGCTAATGACCCGTAGGGCTGGATCGTTCAATTGGATGACGCGTTTTAGTTGCTCTGCCTGTTGAATCAACAGCTGAGACTCAAGCTGGGCCATCCAGTTTGTGAAAAGTTGGATATTATCAATCTCTGGCGGTTTGGTATCCTTGTCTGCATATCCAATATCGACAACCTGTGCCCCGGGCGCGACTCCCCAAATTGGGTCATTGATTGTGCTTGCAACTATCTTGGAGTGATGCGATATTTTCCAACTGGGGGCCTCATTTGCCGCCGGTGAAGCGTTGCCTTGTGTGGGGCCTGGTTCATTTTTCTCATAGGAGTCAATAATGCCCACTTTAATGCCGCGTCCATCAATGTCTTTTTGATTCAGGCAAGTCCGGATGAGCGGAATGGTTGAACCCGTAATGGCGCGTTGTCGTTCGGTGGCTTGTAGTTGCTGCCAGAAAGGGTGCGTATTTTCTCCGGGCTTGGAAGCTAAAAGGCTATCCTGAAACAGATTGCCTCTTTGTCCGTTAATCAGACGATATTCCCCTGTGATGTCAATCTGGCCAACAGCCTGAGGTCCAAAGAGCGTGTTTTGGACTATTTGGCCATTTTCTGTCAGGACAGCAGGAAAGGAATAGTTGCCTTTCCCTTGGTTGGGCTTCAAAATTAGTTCTTGTATGTATTTGACCGGCGTAAACACATCTTTGGGTTGCGAGAGCTGGACTGACGGTATCGATTGTGGTCCGCCGTCAGGCGGCAAAAGGCTACTTGCGGGTTGGTGAAGCCTGGTTTGAGCAATGTTGAAAGGTTGATCCATTTCCACAGCGGTTCTCTCTGAATGATGTTGCTTGCATAAAAACAGGACTTGGGGATTTGTTGCCGGTTTCTGTTCGGCGCTGGCACTGTGGTACGATTGGAGCGTCTTAACATGCATCCCTAAGCCTTCAAAGCACTGATATGACCATTCAATCCGATATTGCAGAAGTCAGCGAAGCGAAATCCTCCGTCTATGGGCCGGTTCACTCCTGGCGCGTGGGTTCATCCCTGGGCATCGATTTGCTGCTGGAGATCTCCACCTGCTCGTTCAACTGTATCTATTGCCAGTTGGGCGATATCCAGCTCAAAACCGCCGAGCGCAAAATTTACGTGCCGACGGCGCAAGTGGAGCACGACCTGCGCCGAAGCCGCTGGGAAGAGGCGGATATCATTACGTTCAGCGGCAGCGGAGAGCCGACATTGGCCTTAAACCTGGCCGAAGTGATTCATCTGGTGAAGGAATACACCAAAAAACCCGTGATGGTGCTGACCAACGCGACATTACTGCATGATCCTGCCGTCGTTAAAGACCTGCAGGAGGCGGATGTGGTGGCCTGCAAGCTGGATGCCGCCACGGAAGCGGGCTTGAAGCAAATGAACCGTCCGGTGGATGGGGTGACGCTGGAGCGGATCGTATCCGGCATCAAGAATTTAAAAGCCAATTACGCCGGTAAACTGGCCTTGCAGTGCATGTTTATGCCAACCAACCTGCGCGAAGTAGAGGCCATGGCGGCGCTGATTAACGATATTCAGCCGGACGAGGTGCAGTTGAATACGCCGAAACGCGCGTACCCGCTGGAATGGCACCTGGATTCTCGTGGTAATCATGGCGAAAAAGCGTATCCTACCCGGACTTTACGGGTCGTTTCCCCGCCGCAGGCGGATGAGATTGAGACGCTTTTGCGCGAAAAGACGAACGTTCCCATCCTCTCTATCTACAAAAAGTAGCCAAACTGCGAAAGTGCGGGGTTTTTGGGGAGAATTTTAAAAGGGTTCAGCTTCCTCTATAATGAGAGTGTATACATGGCAGGGTATTGAACGGTCGCTCTATGTACGAAGTCCAGAAAACAAACAACTTTCGCTTCCAATACAACAAGCTGGATCGCCGTTTTAAGCGCTATGTGGACGAGGCGATTGATGTCATCAAGGAATGCCCGACGGATTTCCAGGGAAAGATTACCCATATTTCCAACAAAAAAGACGGGCGTTTGTTTCGTTACCGCTTGCCGGGCTGCTTTGTGCTGTATGTAGTGCCTGAAGG
>CAZXUP010000143.1:0-1089 GCA_964643815.1 uncultured Vampirovibrionales bacterium | reverse complement strand
GGTCGGGTGACGAGGAAATTCCGACGATTACGCTGACGGCTGTCCGAACGCTTTAAACGGGGCTGCGCGAGAACACTTCCTGCCGGATATCGTCTGTCAGCGGGTTAAAGTAGGCGCAAGCGGCCACCATGGCGGCATTGTCCGTGCAGAAGGCCATGCGAGGCACGGCCAGACGATAGGTCGGGTTTTCCGTCACAAACTGGTTAAAGCGTGCTCTTAAACCGCTATTGGCGGAAACACCACCGGCGATGGCGATGGTTTGAAGCTTGTGAGCCTGGGCGCAGCGCAGGGTTTTCTCAAACAAGGTTTCCACCACGGTGTGTTGAAACGATGCGGCCATGTCGGCCTGCAACTGTGGCAATTGTTCGGTTGGATGGCTTTGAGCGGCTTTTTCCCAGGCGCGCATGGCTGCGGTTTTCAGCCCGCTAAAGCTGAAGTCGTGTGGACGTTCGGTTGTTGCCTTGGGCAGTTTAAACGCATTCGGGTTGCCGCTGGCAGCCAGCTTGTCCATCACCGGCCCACCCGGATACGCCAGTCCCATCAGGCGGGCCACTTTGTCGTAGGCTTCGCCGACGGCGTCATCCAGGGTTGCGCCGACCACGCGCATGGTCCGGTAATCCGAAACAACCACCAGTTGGGTGTGTCCGCCGCTGACCAGCAGGCACAAAAATGGCGGTTCCAACTCGCTTTCCAGGTAGTTGGACGCTACATGCGCGTACAGATGATGAACCCCCAGAAAAGGCTTTTGTGTAATCAGGCTGAGTGTTTTGCCGGTGTTGGCGCCGACCAGCAGCGAGCCAATCAGGCCGGGGCCGAGGGTGGCGGCAAAGGCGTCGATGTCTTTCAGTTGGCATCCGGCGTTATCCAGCGCTTCCTGTAGCGTGTCGTTGATGGCTTCGATGTGCTGCCGGGCGGCGGCTTCGGGCACCACGCCACCGGTGCGCGCGTGCAGGTCGGTCTGTGAATAGATGACGTTCGACAACACCTGCCGCCCGTTTTCGACGATGGCGACCGAGGTGTCGTCACAACTGGTTTCAACCGCTAAAATTCTTCGATACTTATTCATCAGGGAGGGGGTGTGGGGGAGGG
>CAZXUP010000142.1:0-7342 GCA_964643815.1 uncultured Vampirovibrionales bacterium | reverse complement strand
CTGCCGCATGCGCCTGAATCGTCCAGGCCGTCAGCAGCACATAGCCCCACAGCAGGCCAGAGGCCCAAAATGCTTTCGTGGTGTCCCGCGCTCGATCCATCAGGTTTAAAAACAGCCACCAGGAAGCGATGCCAGCCGCAAAGTAAAAGCCGTAGGGGGTTGCCAACCGGGAATAAAATATATGCAGCGGGCTGAAAGCTACGATCAAGGCGGTCATCCCCGCAACCCATCGAGATGCGGTCAAGCGATACGCCAGTCCAGCACTTAGACCAATGCCTGCCAAGCCCCACAACCAGGCCAACACTTTAACAGACAGATAACTGCTGCCAAACGCATCCACCCATACATGCTCCAGACTCTGCCAGCCGGGCGGATGGATATCCCGGATTTGAATCACGTGCCACATGGTTTGCCAGGGCAGCTTGGCCATGGCCAGCACATTGGCTTCATCCCAGTCCAACGGGTTGTCAAACAAGCCATGATGAAAGCGAGCAAAGCCTATCAAGGCAAGCATCAGGCCAAGCAGCCACCAATCTTTAAACCAGCGCTTCCCCTGAAAACGATTCTGTTGGGCCTCGTCCGACAAAGCCGTCCTCGTCATGCTTTCCACCATCCCCCTATTGTACTGGTTTTTCTTGAAGCAAACTGGCTCTTTCGCTAAGGTAGGGAGCGATATGATTGTGTTCACCCCCTCCCAAACCAGCCCGGCACTCGCCCGCATGCTGGATACCTTGCACAACAAGCGGTTTTTCAAGCTGATTGGCGGCGGTAGCCTGACAGAGGCCGACAAGCTGACCGATGTCGTTTTCGCCTTTGCCGCCGCCGGTGCCGACTGCATTGACCTCGCCCCGGAACCCACCGTGCTGGCAGCCGTGGATCGGACCTTATCCAGGCTCAGTCAGCCCCCTCCAGCGGTCATGGTCAGCCTGCCGCTCGATCCAGACCCACACTTCCGAAAAATCACTCTGGATGAACCAGCCTGCATCCGCTGTAGCGCCTGCCTACCGGTTTGCCCCACCGAGGCCATTACGCTGCCCAAGCTGCTCGAGATTTCGCAAACCCTGTGCTACGGTTGCGGACGCTGTGTCCCGACCTGTCCAACAGATGCTCTCAGCCTGCTGCCTTTCCAGGTGGAAGCCAATATTGAAGCCGTGCTGAGCCATTCACGCGTTGAAGCCGTGGAAATCCACAGCCGCTACGTCGATCCGTACATGCTGGATGCCTTTTTCATTCGCTGGCAAAGCCTGCTGGCAGGCAAGCTGATTTCTCTCTGCTACCGCCCCGGGGGCATCCCGGACGAGCAACAGCTTGCTTTTTACGACACCGCCTGCCGTCACAGCGACTTGCCGGTCATGCTCCAAATTGATGGTGCGCCCATGTCCGGCACCGACGACCCCACGGCATCCATTCCTGCGCTGGAAGCCGCCTTAATAACCGAGACGCTCTATAAGCAGGCGGGGAAACCCCTTCCCCCACTTACCATATCCGGGGGCATCAATCGTCACACAGCCGAGTACCTGCAACAACTGGCTTACCAATCCATCGCTGGCGTCGGCATGGGCACCGTGGCCCGCAAGGCCGTCTGGCATCTTTCAGGGGAACCCGCTCTGAATCAAGCTTCTTCACTGATCAGGGGATTCAAACAGCGGCAGGGCCTGAAATGAGGTATAATAGTCCTGGAGACTGAGGGAATTATCGAGAGGGACTGATATTCTGAAAAAGCAAGCGCAAACCACCCGTGGACCGTCTGCACCTTCCGTGCAACCCATCACCCCCAATCCAACCCCGGATTTAAATCGCGTCTTGTTCGAGGATCCAGCCATCGCCAACGATCTGCAACTGCTCATTGATATCCTGCCCGAGCGCATTCGTCGCGCCTTGCAGGGTGTGGATCTCAACGAGCTGATTGAGATTGTCATGGACCTGGGCCGCCTGCCGGAAGCGCGTTTTTCGGAAGGCCACATGCTGGAATTGGGTACCCAGCAAGTCTCTCTGGAAGAAATTCACCATGTCGTCAAGCACATGGGCTACTTCACTAGCGACAACCGGGCCGGGATTCCACGGACCTTGCACCGCATCAGCGCCATGCGCAACCGCCAGAGCGATATCGTCGGCCTGACATGCCGTGTCGGCAAAGTCGTCACCGGCACCGTCGATCCCATCCAGGATTTGATTCAATGCGGCAAAAGCGTTTTGCTGCTGGGACGCCCCGGCGTCGGCAAAACCTCGCGTCTGCGGGAAATTGCCAAGCTGCTGGCCGATGAAGCCCAAAAGCGCGTTGTCATCGTCGATACCTCTAACGAAATTGCGGGCGACGGCGACATCCCTCACCCGGCCGTAGGACGCGCCCGCCGCATGCAGGTGCCTCATCGCGAACGGCAACGGGAAGTCATGATTGAGGCCGTCCAGAACCACACGCCGGAAGTTATCATCATCGATGAAATCGGCACCGAGGACGAAGCGCTGGCCGCCCGCACCATTGCCGAGCGCGGCGTAATTTTGATTGCCACCGCCCACGGGCATACGCTGGAAAACCTCGTCAAAAACCCGATGCTCTCGGATCTCATCGGGGGCATCCAGACCGTCACGCTGGGGGATGACGAAGCCAGGCGGCGCGCCTCGCAAAAAACCATTCTGGAGCGGGCCAAAAAGCCGACGTTCGATATCTGCATCGAAATCCGCGACCGCTACACGCTGGCCGTTTACCCGGATGTGGCCGAGGCCGTGGATCATGTCTTGCGGGGCTGGACATTATTTCCAGAACTGCGCAAAATCGACACCACAACCGGCACCACCAAGGTATTGCGCACCGACTTTGAAGTGATGCCGGACCATGTCATGCAGCAGTCCGCAGGCACATTCAATCCGGGAGGGCCCACCGAGCATCCCCGCGATTTGGCGCCGCTGCAAGCGGGTCAGCAAGAATACCGCGTCTTTCTGTATGGCATCAGCAAGTCGTTTCTGGATCGGATTTTAGAGCGCCTGAACCTCCACCATATCCGCATTACCAAAAACGTATACGACGCCAACGCTGTGCTTGCCCTCAAAAGCAACGCCCGCCCCGGCTCCAAGGTGTTACAACTGGCACAAGATTACGAAGTGCCCGTGTTTTACGCCAAGACCAACATGATGCCGCAAATCCAGCGGGCGCTAAGAGAAGCTCTGGATGCGGAAGCCGGCGCTTTTGCGGAACAACTGGCCAACAACCCGTTGGAAGACGAACTGGAAAGCGCGCTGCGGGAAGCCCAGGAAGCCGTTGACGTGGCATTAGCCGACCAGACACCGGTTGAGCTGGCCCCCCGGCGCTCATACATTCGCCGATTGCACCACGAGCTGGTGGAAAAATACCACCTCACCAGCGTCAGCATTGGTGATGAGCCTAACCGCCGCCTCAAAGTACTGCCGCCCAAACAACCGCAGGTGCAATCCAGCTAACCATCATGCATCCACAAGGCTTATTTGTCACATTTGAAGGCATTGACGGCTCAGGCAAATCCACCCAGATGGAGCGCTGCGCGGAAGCTCTGCAAACCTTGGGCCAAACCGTCGTCTTAACCCGAAACCCCGGTGGCACCGAATTTGGCCAGGAGTTGCGGCAGATTCTGCTGCACTATCCCAAGGCCGTGTACCCCACCAGCGAACTGCTGCTGTTTATTGCCGACCGGGCGCAACACATGGATGAAGTGGTGTTTCCAGCCCTGAAAGAGGGCAAAATTATCTTATGCGATCGGCACCTGGACTCAACCGTCGCCTATCAGGGCTATGGCCGTGGCTTACCATTGGATCGTATTCATGAACTGAACAACATCGCCATCCAGGGTCGTAAGCCGGATTTGACGCTGCTGTTTGACGGCCCACCCGACGTTCTTCATCAACGAGTCAGTCGCCGTGGAGAGAAAGACCGTTTGGAAGGCGAAGCGCTGGATTTCCATACCCGTGTGCGCGAAGGCTATTTAAGCGAAGCAAGAAAAGACCCGAAACGGGTGATCATCTTGAACGCGCTGGATTCGCAAGACGACTTACACCAGCAGGTGATGCACCATCTCACCTCTCGCTTGCCCAACCCCGTGTAACGCCGATTCTTTTTCTAGGCGTCCTCGGCAGTGCCATGGCCGCCCGACCTGGCAGGCGTTTCGGTTTCGCGGCGAAACGGCACGGGCGATTCCAGAATCACGCTGACAATCCGCGGACCATCCACTTCTTCAACCGTAAATTGCAAATCCTCAAACGGCACCCCATCGCCCGGTTCCGGCTCGCGACCGAGTGCGCCAAATACATAACCGCCCACGGTCTTGAAATCATCAAAGGGCAAATTGATATCCAATTGTTCGTTGAGATCCTCAACCTCGCACCGGCCATTGACTTGCACCCGATTGGGCGCCAGCAAAACCCACATCGGCTCATCGTCCTCATGCTCGTCCCAGATTTCACCGATGATTTCTTCAATCACATCTTCCACGGTCACCAGGCCCGAAAAACCACCATGCTCATCGGCTACCGCCGCAATCCGAATTTTATTGCGTTTGAAATCTTCCAGCAGATCGCTCACCGGTTTGTTTTCCGGATAAATATCGATCTCGCGCACAATCTCAGCCAACGGCGTATCCACCTGGTTTTTGCGGATCCGATCAAACACATCGCGCGCATGCACCAAGCCCACCAAGTCATCCACGTCTTCTTTAAACACCGGCAACCGCGAATGGCCCGTCTCAATAATCAAGTCCGCCACTTCGCTGAGCGGCGTTTGCAGTTCCACGTATTCCACGTCAATGCGCGGAATCATAATGTCTCTCGCCGTACACTCGGTAAAATCGTACACATTTTTCAGCAGGCTCTCGGCGCGGGCATCCAGCACACCTTCGGTACGGCCTTGCTCAATCAGCGTGTTAAATTTCTCACCCCATTCAATTTCCGACTCATCCGCCAGCACTTCAACAAACACCTGAGCCGGATTGACGTTGCCAATGCGTGTCCCAATGCGTTCTTTCACCCGCTCGGTCAAATCATCCACATCTTTCACCTGGATGTAAGGATCCACCTGCACTTTCAAATGAACCGTCAACCCGGCAATTCCATGATCGATGGTTTTCAGATCCAACAATTCTGAAATGCCCTGCATGCTCATCACCAAGTCCCGGATTTTTCGCTCCACATTGGGCGAGGCCGAAGTTTGCGTCAGAATGCCTCTGTTATGAATAAACAAGTACACCGACATTCCCATCAACATAAAGCCGATCAAGATCGATGCAATCGAATCGGGCCAATGAGCATACTGCGCAGGCAGCCAGCCCAACATCTCCGCATAATGGGAGAGCGTAATGGCAATTAAAGCCAACGTAGCGCCCAGTAACGCAATATTCTCTTCATAAAATACAAAACGGGTGGTAGGACCTACAACCCGTCCAATATGTTGATACCCTTGACGCAGGGTACTCAGTAAGCCTTTGGCTTCGAGTCCAAACTCTTCCAACACAGCCTGGGCCGCCCGTTTCACGGCAAATATCTCTAATAAGATACTAATCACTAGCACCAACACTGAAAGATAGTACGGGTTAAGCCATTCCCATCCCGGCGCAAGGTGCATCCATTCAGGATGCCATAACCGTTTCCAGCCTTCCCAAACCGCCACCAGTGAAAAAATAAGTAAAAATGCGCAGGCCGGAATTGCCCAAACACTCGCTTCCAGACCATAACCGAACGGATGTGTCGGATCAGGCTCTCGGCTACTCAAGCGAATGCCGATTAACAGCGCAATGCTATTAACGCCATCTCCCAGCGAGTGGAGACACTCACTCAACATGGAAGGACTTCTAGAGAGCAACCAGGCCAAAAATTTTATACCGGCAATCACAAAATTGATAACCAAGGCAACAACCAGCGCCGAGGTGGCATGCTGATAAGTGGGCTCCCGAGCACCAATGAAAGTAGGCGCGGAAGCGGCAGACACCGTTACTGCATTAGAACTACTACCTGGGGGTTCGATGGTTTCCATTTAGACCAATTGACTCACTTCAAACTTGCAAATTTTCCGACAGAAAATCCGCTGAATGGGTATCGGACCGTTTGGGGTAAACTTTAACCGGCAAACTTTCAGCGCCTCCCAAACAGGCCAATCCAGTCAGGCTTCCATTATACCAAATTACAGCCAACAAACCTCAAAAGACGGTGTAACCGTCCGCCTGAGCTCTCACTCATCCAAAGGCGCGCTCTCAATCGGCATGGCATTGGTGACAGGCTCTTCCACATCACTTAAAAACGTCTCCTCGCCGGTCACCGGCTTGACCGGCTTAACAGCGGCCTGACGGGAGGAAGTACGGGCCGGCTTTTTGGCTGCTTTGCGTTGCGGTTTCGCCAGAACCTCTCCCAACATATACCCCAGAAATCCGGCAACCAGGGCACCTAACAAACTAAATCCCAATGTTTCAAGCAACCCAATGCCTTCCACCGACGCAGTCATCATGGAGGCGGCGCTCACCGGCTTAACCTGCTGATAGAAGCCGGGCAACGCCGTTATGATAAAGGCGCCGCTGGCGCACAAGCCCGCTGTCTTAATCGCTAGTTTCATTTTTCTGTCCATTCATCATTTTCTGCTCCTGCACACTACCCAGCTTCTGCGGTCAACTGGGCAACATCCACCTGAACCGACCCCAATGCCACCGCTTTGACGCTGGGACCGATTTCGTTATACGACAAAACCGCAATTTGCGGCAGCATCCGCTCAATCAGACGGCGGAACGGCAGACGCAACCGGGCGTTACACAAAATAATCGGCTGCACGCCTTGCGTGCCGATAATACGCTCGATTTCCTGGTTGAGGGCGTTAAACAGCTTTTGCGTAAACACCGGCCCCAGGGCCAGCAGTTGCCCGTCTTGCGATAAGCCTTGCGCAATTTGTTCTTCCACCATCGGATCCAGCGTCAAGACCGGCAGCTCTCCGTTTTCGGGGTTTTGATGTTGCTTGCAAATACTGCGCGATAACGCCATGCGAACCTGTTCGGTCAGGTAGTCCGGTTCTTTGCTGACCCGGCAATGATACCCCAGCGCTTCGAGAATGCTGACCATATCGCGAATGGAGACTTTCTCGCGCAGCAGATTTTGCAACACCACATGCACTTCGGCCTCGGTTAATGTGTCTGGAATCAAGTCGCCCACCAGTGTCTCGTTCACTTTTTTCACGTTGGCCAGCAAATTCTGGACATCGGAGCGACTTAAAATTTCCGCCGAGTTTTTCTTGATTGTTTCCGTCAAATGCGTGGAGACCACTGCTGACGCGCTTACCACCGTATAACCGGCCACTTCGGCTTTTTCTTTTTCATCCGCTTCAATCCAAAGCGCTGGCAAG
>CAZXUP010000141.1:4407-7353 GCA_964643815.1 uncultured Vampirovibrionales bacterium | reverse complement strand
GATCACCCCTTAAGCGCATGGTTTTGAGACAAGCCTTCGCTGCAGCTTCCGTTGCATCTATATAAGACCCCCGGTCCAGACGGCACCGGGACGCCCACCATTTGCCGTTTAACACAGCCGAGCCTACTTTGGATATAATCAAGAGATGGAACTCTTGCTCTCATCCATCGAAATCCTGGTGCTGTTGGTGCTCATCGTAGCCTGCTGTGCTTTATTCACCAATGCCATCGAATGGACCGGCCACCGCTTCAATCTCTCCGAAGGCGCCGTTGGCAGTGTGCTGGCCGCCGTCGGGACCGCGCTCCCCGAAACCCTGGTGCCCATCATCGCCATTATTTCGGGCTATCTGCATTTTGCCGATATCAGCATGGAAAGCGGGCATGACATTGGCATCGGCGCCATTTTGGGCGCGCCGTTTCTGCTATCGACCCTTGCCATGTTTGTGACAGCCACCGCGCTGTTTTACTTCTCCGCCCAGAAAAAACGCGAGCCGAAGCTGAAGCTGGACCATCACCTGTTGCGTCGCGATTTTCATTATTTCTTCCCGGCGTACATCTGCGTGTTTCTGGCAGCGTATATTCAGGACACGACCGTCAAAACCGGTTTGGCGATAGGGCTGCTCGTCTTTTACGGCATTTATGTGTACCGCACACTCAAGAAAGAACACGTGCCGGACGAAGAGTTTGAACTGCCAGCCTTGATGTTTGCGCCCAAAAACGCAGAGCCACCCACGACTCTCATCCTGCTGCAAGTTGTCGCCAGCCTGGTGATTCTGCTGGTTCTAGTTCACTTTTTTGTAGAAGTGATCAACGAGGTGGCGATGGCCTTGGCGATGCCCGCGTTGATTTTGAGCCTGATCATCACACCCATTGCCACCGAACTGCCCGAAAAGTTCAACAGCGTTGTCTGGATTAAAAACCGCAAAGACAACCTGGCCATGGGCAACATCACCGGCGCAATGGTGTTTCAAAGCTGCATTCCAACCGCCATCGGCCTGACGTTTACCCCCTGGACCTTGCAGTTTCAAGGGGTGCTGAGCGTGATTTTATGCCTGGCGTCCGCCCTGGTTGTTTACGCCACCGCCTGGAAATTTCCGCGCTACCTGCCACAGGCCTTACTGGTTTCCGGCGTGTTTTACCTGGTATTCGTCGTTGTCGTTATTACGGATTTGGTGCGCTAGGCTTGGTTTGTAAAGCCTGCAACTGTTGCAAACGCTGAAGCAAATCATACATCACCCACTCATCGGGCGAGCGTTCACCGTCTTCGGGATGAATCAAATCCGGGCGAACCAAACCGCTTTTTCGCAGAGTATACTCGCCGACATCCATGTGATCGAGGTTCACAAAAATACGCGTCTTGCGGACGTTCGCCAAACGAACCAATTCCCACACATCCTGATCATACGGTTTATCGCTGGGCTTTAAGAACAACATGCTGCTTAACGGAATAGCCCCATCATTAAAGCGATAGAGATGCGTGTTTTCCCCTTGCGGATCGTCCGGCGTGTACGTCGGCAGATTGGCCAACTGGTTGTTCATGTAGGTGAACACCGAATGCACCGTGTATCCGTAAAACGGCAACACAGTCGCCACAGCCTCTTTTGGCAAGCTCAGGGTATTATCCAACACAAACCGGGGCAGCTTGCGCGGGTTGAATGGCTGATTACTTTGGGTATAGCCGTTTTCGAGGTAGCTGGCAAACACAATGGTTTTGGCGCGAATCTCATCCGCCATTGGATATTCGACATAAGGCGGCACCAGCGAGCTGACTTGATCGCCCGCCAATTGATGCGGTATCGCCGCATCAAATTGCGGCTTGGAACGATCAAAATTATCCCAGCCCAAACCACGGGTTAAATTGCTTTTGCCAAACATGTACGCCCGATAAATGTTGCGATCCCAGAAACGCCGGACTGGCGAACGGTTGGGCGGATTCAGATACTGGCTGAACCAGTCCGGATCGAACAGGGGCGACCCATGAAACGGCACCGCAATGGCAATCTGGGTGTCCAGTTTTTCCAGCATACCGGGTTCTTTCAACACTTCCCGCGCAATCACCCCACCCAAGCTGTAAGTGACCAGCATCAACGGCTGGCTTTCCGGCAAATGGCCAAAACGCTTGCGCAAATCCATCGCCAGCCCATGCGCCTGCACATCAAGCTCTTCTTTGGAGTTGTAGAGAAACACATACAGCTTGAAGTTGTGCCGAAATTGCGAATTCCGCATGCTGTGCCGGTAAAACCGCTTCCACCAGGAATCCTGTTGAAATTCTTCCGCCCGGCCCGGCACCAGAATCACCGGAATCCGCTGACCCAAGGGCAACCGGTCAAATTCATAAATCTGGTTCAGGCTGCTCCAGCTTCGCTGTTTTGGCAACATCAAACCAGCCATCGGATCGTCCAACGCACTCTCTGCCCTGACGGCAGGAGGCTGCAGCAGATCCGTGTCCGCATCTGCCATTAAAGTGGCATTGGAACCCCACACAAACAGGCCTGCCAAAACAACCGACAGCACGCCTTTTTGGAACGGTCTGACAGAGAGTGTGGTTTGAGAGCGGTGCTTCGGAAACCGCAAGCGGGCGTGTATGACCATCCGGTTCAATCCATTGAGAGCAAGTGCTTTAATCATAACAGGAAAGCCCCAGGCGACCCGACGACTTTATAACACCTTGATATGCCAGATTTACGGCAAGTTCAGACTGTCTCGCCGCTGAAAAACTTCCATATTCTGCAGGTGGCCGCTTAAAACATATTCCCGCTTCAGCAAGGCCTCAATGCCATGCAAACGGTAATCAAAACGCTGACGCCGCGCTTCCAGAAAACGCAAGTCCCGTTGGAAATCCAGCTCATCCAGATGGTTATAAATAATCACCGGCGGTTTTACTGTTTCCAGTGTGTTCACCACTTCCGCAATTTGTTGCGGGTTATTGTACAACGCCATAACAATC
>CAZXUP010000141.1:0-4397 GCA_964643815.1 uncultured Vampirovibrionales bacterium | reverse complement strand
AATCTGATAACGGGTGGGGTTCTTTCTGGCGGCGGCAATGTAAAGTTCTGGTGCCTGGTTGTAAATAAACAAGGTGTTGCCGGGCGGCGTCGCCTGCCGTAAATACGTGACCAACTGGTTAAACGCCCGTGTGTAATCAGGCGATGCATCGCTGCACAACAAACGCTCCCGGGTTCCATACGAAATCACCCGAGGCTTGCTCCAAAGCGATAGGGACTTCTGCGTTTCAAACCCCATGTACATCAACGCAAATCCAAGCCCCAAAACAGCAAAAGTGGATACCCACTTTTTATTTCGACCGATGAGATTGAAAACAGCCATCCATGCCAACAGGTACAGCAGCCAACTGTGTACCGCAATCATGCGGGTGTTGGGATACGAAAACATGGTGATGAAAAATCCCAACCCGGCCATCCACAAAAACAACAACCGCCAGTCTTTCAGCGTCAGCGACGACAACCAACCTGAACCTCGACATAATCGTTGCCGTACAAAATATTCCACCGGCCATAACAATGCCAGCACAGGCAACGCACAATAGCAGATCATCAAAATCACAAACAGTAAAATATGGCCGTCTCGCAGCAACAGTGTTTGATACGACATCAACTTAGTGAATGCATCCAATGCGTACCAGTGCGATGTCGTCTTGGCATAACCGCTTTGAAAAACCCAGGATACAGTACTCGCCCACAAATCATCCAGCGCGCCTTGCGCCAAAAACCATGCGAACAGCAAGGCAATCGGCAACAAGGCCATCAGAGCGTAACGCATTACAGTAATCTGAAATACCATCCCCCACGCAAGACGGTTATAAAACCGCAAGTACATCAACAGATAAAGCCCTGTCGTCACGCCCAGCAGAAAGCCCAGCGTTTGTGTACACAGAAAAGTAAAACCAATCAAAGCACCGGCTGCCTGCAACCAGCCAACCCGTATTGCCGGATGCATCAATAACGCTTGCCACAAGCAAAAAACGGCCGCCATCGCAAAAAACGCACTGCCCAAATGATGCTGAATTTCAATAGCCACCGGCAAATGCAGCAACACAAAAAAGATGCCCAGTCCCCAGCGCCAGCCTATCGGCAGAAAAAATTTCGCCAAATAGAGTGTGACAGCCATGCAACCTAGCAGCATCCCCAATGCCGTCAAGCGTAACGCTAAAATGCTACCGCCGGTCAGCTTGATGACCAGCGCAGAAAGATACAAAATGCCCGGCATGATGAAATTGAAAAAATCCCGGTAGGGCAAATCGCCCTGCACAATCCGAAAGCCTTCGTAAATAAAAGTACTTTCATCCGGCACCGGAAATTTGAACAGATACGGAAAACAAATGAGCGCCAGCCACACAACACCCCAAACAAGCAGCAATATTCTCAAATTGCTTCGGCCATTGATCCCAAAAATCACACCCACGCCTCTGTAACAACTCTTCTGCTCTACCAACAGGGCCATTATAGCACTGGAGATAAGATTAAAAGGCAGGGTTGACAATATCTTAAATTAGATCTATTCTAATTAATAGATTAGACTTATTCTAATCTAGATCAGGAGCCAAACGTATGTCCCCGGAACGCATCCGCGCCTTGTTGATGGAAAAAGGGCTGAAGGTTACCCCGCAGCGCGTAGTGATTACCGATTTTCTGGTGCATACGGAAGCCCATCCCCATGCGGATGAAGTGTATGAGGCCGTGAAAGACCGCCTCCCGGCCTGCTCACGGGCCACCATCTACAACACGCTCAATACCCTGGTGGATTCCGGCGTGGTGTGCGCGATTTCGACCGAACCCGGCAAGACCCGCTATGACGCCAACATGCACCCGCACCATCATTTTATCGATACCCAAACCGGAACCATTCATGACATCCCCTGGGAGCAAGTCCCCCAACTCTGCCAGGGCTTGGGCGATCAGTTCAAAATCCGCGATTACCAAATCACCTTCTACGGCGAGTATCAGGGAGGGGGCAAAACGGAACCCACGAAATAGGGAGGGGCGTGGGGAAGGAACGGCCCCACATAAGACAAAAAGAAAGGAATGACAATGAATAACCACTCCACACAAACCCACAAAAACCTGGAAGCCGCCTTTGCAGGCGAGTCCATGGCCAACCGCAAGTACCTGTACTTTGCCAAAATCGCCCGAGAACTGGGCAATGAAGACATTGCCCGGCTGTTTGAGGACATCGCTAACCAGGAAACCGGCCACGCCTTCGCCCACCTGCAACTCATCTACCCCAAAGCGGGCATGACGGTGGAGAAACTGCTGGAACTGGCCCGCGACGGTGAGCTGTACGAAACCAACCAGATGTACCCGGAGTTTGAGCGCGTTGCCCACGAAGAAGGCGAGGAAGCAGCTGTCGCCGAGTTTCGGGAGCAAGCGGCGGAATCACGCGAGCATGCGGGTATCTTTCAAAAAGCCGCCCAACGGTTTAAAGCCCTTGGCAAAGTGGAAGCCCTGCATGCGGCGGAATACGACGCCGCGCTGCAACAACTGCGCCAAAACGACGCATTAAGCCAGGCTTCTTAAAGACTCGACCCACCCTACCTACCCCACGATGGCCCCGAGCACGAACAGTCGGGGCCATTTTAATGAGGGGTCATCGACATGGAGCAGCCAAACCCTCCGCCAGACTTGTCATTCCCGCCCTTGCTTTCGCAGGGATAAGCCTCAGCGGGAATCCAGGGAAAGTTGGCCAAGAATCCAGTAGGCCCACAAAGCAATCCAATTTCTTGACGGGTTTTTACAGGGCAAGCCCTCATTAGTTGTCTGATCAGGAAATGTAAACAATATGCAACCCATTCGTTTTACAGGCACCGTTAAAAAGCCCGACAAGCCACAGCCATTGCCCAAGCTGTCTCCCACCGAACAAATGCACCACCTTGGCGCAATCGATCTGTTTGCAACGCGTATCGAAAACCTGGACGATATGCCGGTTGCAACCGAAGTCCACATCCCAGACGGACACTTCAGCCACATTCGATGCTTTTTCAAAACAGATATTTTGAAAACAGACAATCCGCAAGTAGCTTGGGCCCTCCCACGAAAAACCGGAGAACCAACGGAGCACTATCTGGAACAGGCGTTCAATTTCATCGACACTATACGCACAGTGTTTCAGCAGAAGCTGAAAGGTTATCAATGGCAGGACGCCTTTGAAACACAACTGGCCGAAAACAGGGGTGAGTACACTGCGAACTCGATCTCATCTACCCAAACACAAAAAAACAAAGTCACCCAAAGTGATATTTTTAAAGAGTTTATCCAAAAACGACTGGCGCAACTCTCTCCAACAGAACAAATGGACTACCTGCTTTCACTTCAGGCTTTTCAAAACAAAATAGGCAGGCTGCCAAAAACCCCGATTTCAGCGTCTGTGAAAATAAGCTTCCGTCCCGGAGAGGAATCTTATATCGTAGAAGAGCTTGATCGTTCTGATTATCAATATTATGAGCGTAGGAAAACCGTTAGAAGGCTGCTTCCTCTCTCCCCCGAACAAATTGATAGCCTTTTGGAAACAGAAGATGGCAAGAAGATAAAACTTCTGCCTATCGTTCGTCAAGCCCAGGGATTTTCCCGGTGGAAAAAGTTGGAACCCATGGAACAATTTCTAGCCAGAGCCTCTGACCTCATCCGAGAGAAGCAAGCCGAGTTTTTAGGCACGATGGAGCACTATCAACAACTGAAGCAAAAAGAAGGCGAAGAAATCAGAAATCTGGAAGAACGCACGAAATTTACCCGTGAGTGGCTGGCCACCCTCTGCGAAGATCGGCTGGCATCCCTTCATTCACAAATTCAACCAAAGCTCCTCGCAGCCTCTCTGGCAGACGTGGGCGTATCCGATGGCCTGCTCTCACAACTTCAGAAAGATGGCCTTGTCCGCCATATCCAAGAGCTGGTTTCAACGGATAGCCCGCTCTTGCCGGATGAAGAGAAACTGATTGCCGCTGCTTACAAACAGGGCCTGCTATCTCCACCCGACAAAAAGTAATATGCCGACTGTACTTCAATAAACAGCGCACTTTGTTTTTGCTAGAATAGTCGCAGGTCAGTTGTTTATCGATTTATCAGGGGTTTTTATGTCCACCAGCCCAGCCCAGTCTCAACACGCGCCCGCACACGATTCCAGTGTCTGCAATTCCATCCTGGATGCCATTGGGCATACGCCGATGGTCCGCATCCAGCGGCTGTTTAACGAGTTTCCGGAAACGACCGTGCTGGCCAAGGTGGAGTTTATGAACCCCAACGGCTCGATGAAAGACCGGATTGCCCTGCGGATGGTGGAAAACGCGGAACGCGAAGGACGCATCAAGCCCGGTGATACCCTGGTAGAACCCACCAGCGGCAACACGGGGTTGGGCCTGGCGATGGTGTGCGCCGCCAAGGGCTACAAACTGA
>CAZXUP010000140.1:0-7433 GCA_964643815.1 uncultured Vampirovibrionales bacterium | reverse complement strand
TCACGTTGATGGGGTGTGCATGCTGCGGCGCTTCGGGGGCCATCACCATCGGCTGGAACACCCGTGACAGGAACGTGTAGAAACCGAGGCTGTGATACGCCACCAGCTCGGCTTTGGGCGCCAATCGGCGAACCAGCTCTTCTTTGTTGACGAGCAGGTTGTGGTGCACCAGGTGCATTTTTTCCAGACCGCAACGCTCGCGCATTTCGTCCAGCGCTGCCCACGATTCGGCCCAACCTTCACTACACATGTACAAGCCGCCGGGCTTCAACTGATCAACAATCTGCTCGGCGACAGAATACTGTTCTTCAGCACTCGGGAAGTTGATGAGGCCACGAATGCTGACAGCGGCATCCACGGGAGCCACATCCTTCAAAACGGTTTTCAACTGACGAGCATCGCCTTGCAGTGCGGTGACATCTTCGCGCCCTTCCGACAATAACCGTTCGCGAGCTTGTATAACGAAATTATCGATGTAATCCACAACAACAACCGGTCCTTGGGTTTTGCGCGAGAAAATCGCCGCGGACTCGCCGTCTCCACAACCGACATCCATGAGGCTTTGGCCGGGTTTCAAATGAGACAACATCACTTCTTCAATGGCTTCCTGCAAGTTATGATCGCGGACGGTTCTTTTCAACCCTTGCGCGTCATACAGATTGGCAGCCGCATCTTCCCAATGCGCTTTGATCTCTTCATTCTTGCGATCCAAAACTTGTGTCGTATCCATGATCGAGTGTCTCCTTGGTATGTATTTAATTAAACTTGCTGCGGGATTTTAATGTTTTCAGGCTGACTATCCAGTTTCCAGTTGTGCGTTTGGCATTCAGCCAGCAATTTTTGAGCGTCCGGGTATTCGTTTTTGAACCAGTCGATGTACAGCTTCAAACCCTGCCCGATATCAATGCTCGGCTTATAGCCCGTGGCTTGCTTGAGCCGGGTCACATCCGCAAAGTGGCGGTGCACATCGCCGGGACGCTCGGCCTGCCATTCAATGCCCAGGTCTTCGCGACCCAACAATTTCAATAGCAAGTTCGCAATTTCTTTGATGCTGACTTCCTGACCATAGGCCAGATTGACCGCCTGCCCGATAAATGCGTCGCACTCGCCCGCACGAATCAGGCTTTCCACCGTGTCCGTCACAAATGTGAAGTCACGCGTGGCGGAGCCATCGCCAAAAATAATCGGTTGCAGACCGTTGAGAATACGGATGACGAAACGCGGAATCACCTCGCCGCTGGCGCCCTCGTAGGCATATCGTAAGTAATATGATACGCCTTGGTATACAGTTCGCCCGCCAGTTTGCTGGCGCCATACACGGTGGTAGGCTCCAGTGGATGCGTGTCTTCGTTCATCGGCACGGTTTTGGCAGTGCCGTATGCTTCGGAGGAGGAGCAGTAGACAAAGCGCTCCAGCTTGGGGTTGAGCGTGTGCGCCGCTTCCAGCAGATTGAGCGTGCCGGTCGCGTTCACATCGTGCACATAGTACGGTTTATCGAAGCATACGCGCAGGCACTGCACGGCCAGATGATAGATGACATCGACATCTTTAACGAGCGATTTGACCAGCTCCGTGTCCATAATGGAGCCTTCGATCAATTCCAATCGTCCGGATGTTTGCGCTTCACGGAGGTTATCGGGTTTGCCGGTGGAGTAATCATCCAGCACAATCACATCATTATCGCGCACCAGCGCATCCACCAGGTTGCTACCGATGAACCCAGCGCCGCCGGTCACTAATATTTTCTTCTTCGATAATTTCATCATTACATTCCTTCAACCTGTTGTTCGGTTCGTCCGGACTCTTTAAGACAACATTGCTTGCCTCAGCTATCACCAACTGATTTTTTCTTTGCTTTTCATGCTTCAAGAAACGACGCATTAGAAAAATCCAAAGGCCAATTGGTACTGCATAAAAAACAATCACAATGCCTCCGAGCATCAAGAGAGTCGTCAGAAAAGCATTTTCGTTACCAGCGACATGAGCACCAGCAGACGCCATTCCTGATGCGAACACTATACCAAACAATACTGCCGGAAGACCGAGTAGCATCACTCCCACAACAACAGACAGAATGATAATACCTGTCATTAACGCAACTGACGTACCAGAGAACGATTTCTTGTTGGAAATGTTTATGTCCATAACTTCAGACTTTCACAGGATCAGCCTGGTGCAGTAAACGGGCAGGATTTCCAGCAACAGTCGCACCAGAGGGTACATCTTTGGTGACGACCGCGCCTGCGCCAATGAGCGCTTTTTCGCCAACCGTCACGTTGCACAAAATGACTGCGCCGGAACCAATGGACGCGCCGCGCTTGATCACAGTCTTATGCACCGCCCAGTCGGCCTCGGTTTGCAGGCCACCATCTTCGTTGGTGGAACGTGGGTATGGATCGTTAATGAACACCACACCATGGCCGACAAACACGTCATCCTCAATCGTCACACCTTCGCAAATAAACGTGTGGCTTGAGATTTTGCAGTTGTCGCCAATATGCGCGTTTTTCTGAATCTCAACAAACGTGCCCACTTTGGAGTTTTCGCCGATGGTGCAGCCGTAGAGGTTCACGAAATCATAAATTTTGGTGCCTTCGCCCACTTTGACATCAGGGGCAATTTTTTGCAGCGGCCCGGCTGGGTAACTCATGCGGTCGCCTCCGGCACACGAACCTCTTGCGGTTTGCCGGTGCGGATGGATTCATCCGCCGCTTCCAGAATCTGCACCACGCGCAGCCCGGCCTGCCCATCGGTAATCGGACGTTTGTTATTCAAAATGCAATCGACGAAATGCGCCACTTCCACTTTCAACGCCTCGGTCAAATCCAGGTTGGGTGCCATCATGTCGCCGACCCGATAGCCCACCAGGTTCGCGTAACGTTCTTCGTCGCTTTTGGGCTGCTCGACGGTAATGCCCTTGTCGTAAAGCCGCAGCTTTTCCATCGGCTCCAAATCGTCATAGACAATCATCTTCTTGGAGCCGCCCACCAGAATCTGCCGCACCTTCACCGGCGACAGCCAACTGACGTGGAAATGCGCAATCAGATTATCTTCAAACGTGACGGTAATATAGGCGATATCCTCGATGCCATTGCCCGCATGACAGGCCCCGCTAGCGTGAATGCTAATGGGTGTCTTACCAATGATGTAATCCATCATGGAGAGATCATGCGGCGCCAGATCCCACACCACGTTGATATCGCTCTGGAACAGGCCCAGGTTTACGCGCACGGAATCAAAATAGAGCAAGTCACCCAGCGCGCCGCTGTCCAGTTCTTGCTTAATACGGCGAACGGCACCATGATACACAAACGTATGATCTACCATGAGCACACGGCTTTGCTCTTCGGCGAGAGCAATCAGCTCCATGCATTCGGTGGAATTCATCGCCATCGGCTTTTCCACCAGCACATGCTTGCCAGCCCGCAAAGCCTGCTTGGCCAGCAGGTAATGGGTGTGAACCGGCGTGGCAATCACAATGGCATCCAGGGCCGAATCCAGCAATAAATCCGAATAGTCGGTTGTCAGCCTGACATTAGGGTAGCGCTTTCCGATTTTGGCCAACCGGTTTGCATCCAGGTCGCACACGGCAACCAGCTCTACGTTGTCGTTCTCGTAGAAGTTACGAATAAGGTTGGGGCCCCAATAGCCAGCGCCCACCACGGCAACACGAACCAGGCGGGCATTTTTTGGGGCAGGCTCAACGGGTGGGGTCATACGCTTTTACCGACTCGGTTCCGTAAGAAATATTCGGGTTTCATGATGGCATAAATCCCTTCGAGGGTAAAGAAAATAGGGAGGAGGGCAGGGAATAAAACGGTTTGTATTAAGATATTGAAAATATTCTGATGGAGCGGTGGCAGTATGACGGTCAAAACGAATATCCCCCTGGTCAACCTCAAGCGGCAGATTGAGCAGCATTATGCCGAATTTGAGCAGAGCTTCAAAAACGTGGCCGAAAAAACCGATTTTGTGGGCGGGGCTGCCGTGGGTGAACTGGAAAAAGCCTTTGCCCAGTACTGTCAGGCAAAACACTGCGTGGGCGTCGGTAACGGAACCGATGCGCTGTACCTCATCTTCAAGGCATTGGGCCTAAAACCGGGCGATGAAGTCATTACCACCGCCATGAGCTTTATCGCCACCGCCGAAATCCTCTCGCCGCTCGGCATCAAAGTGGTTTTCGCCGACATCGACCCCGAAACCTACACGCTCGATCCCGAAAAAGTCCGCCCGCTCATCAATAAAAACACCAAAGCCCTGCTGCCGGTGCACCTTTACGGCCAACCCGCCGATCTCTCCGGCCTGCAAAAGCTGGCCGATGAGCATGGCCTGTTGCTGATTGAAGATGCCGCACAGGCTCATGGGGCCGAATTTGAAGGCAAGCGCATCGGCTCGCTGGGCGTTGCCGCCGGATTCAGCTTCTATCCGGGCAAGAACCTGGGCGCGTTTGGCGATGGCGGAGCCATTACCACCAACGACGCCGAGCTGGCCGAAAAAATCCGGATGCTGGCCAATCATGGCCGTTTGACGAAGTACGAACACGCCATTGAAGGCGTCAACAGCCGCCTGGATACGTTTCATGCGGGCATCCTGCTGACCAAGCTGAAGTACCTGGACGGCTGGAATACCGCCCGCCGCCAATGGGCCGCGCTTTATCACGAGCTATTGGCCGACATCCCGGAGATCACGCTCCCCAAGGTCGCCGGTAACCGCACGCATGTCTATCACCTGTATGTCATCCAAACCGCCCGGCGTGACGAATTGCTCGAATTCCTTCATAAAGAAGGCATTTTCGCGGGCATCCACTATCCCGTGCCACTGCATCTGCAACCGGCGTTTCAGCACCTGGGGCACAAAACGGGCGATTTTCCGGCTGCCGAAAAGCTGGGCCGCGAATGCCTCTCGCTGCCTATCTTCCCCGAATTGCTTGAGGATGAGGTTCGCATCGTGGCAGAGGCGGTTCGCCGCTTTTTCAAGCGTTGATTTTCAAATCGCGTAAAGATGATATAAAATTTGCCCGCCGCCCTCTTGTTTCCGGCATGCCAAGTGTAGGAAGATAGGCTCTGGCATCGTCGTTTAAAACATTTGACGTTTGTGTTTTTCGTTGATAACCTATTTTTGACCCCAACTCGTTAAGCCAGTCTTGCGTTCAGGCATTTGAGAGCAGCCATGTCCAGCGTCAACAATATTTTCGTACTGATCAAGCAGGTCCCTGACCAATCCTCAAAAGCCGGTATCAATCCGGACGGAACCATTGATCGTGCCAAGGCCAAGCGGATGCTAAACCCGTTTGATCGCTACGCCTTGCAAGCGGCCCTGCACACCAAAAACACCTATGGCGGCAAAGTGACGGCCATTTCAATGGGTCCGCCGCTTGCCGGGGAAATTCTGCTGGAAGCCATCGAGCACGGCGCCGATATGGGTTACCTCTTGTCTGATCGCCGTCTGGCGGCTTCCGATACACTGGCGACAGCCTACGCCCTGCATAAAGTCATTTTGCATTTGGGCAAACCCGACCTGATTTTCTGCGGCTTGCAAACCACCGATGGCGATACCGCCCAGGTGGGTCCACAGATTGCCGAGCGCTTGGCGCTTCCCCAAACCACCTACTGCGAAGATTTTCGCGTTGAAGACGGCAAGATTATCGCCCGTCGCGTGATTGAAGGCGGTTATCAATGGGTGAAGATGGCGATGCCCGCGATGATTACGGTAGCCAACTCGTATCACCCGCTGGAGTACAAATCCATTCGAGGCTCCCGCCGGGTACAGCACCTGCTGCGCAACGAAGAGGAAAAGAACCAGGTCATCAAGACCGTGACGCTGGACGATGTGGGCGCCGACCCCGTTTTGTGCGGGTTGAAAGGCTCTCCGACCATCGTTGCCAAAACCGATAAGGTGGCCGAAATCGGCGGAAGTTGTTCCGTCCGCCAAGGCAGCTCCGTCGAGCAAATGGTTCAGGATGTGCTGCAAACGACCAATCTGATGGAATTTGCGAACGTATAAAAAAGTATTAGAAAATCCCGAAAAAGCCCCACTGACCATGACTGAAGCCAACCAAAACCCTACCCCTCAACCCCCTGTCGACGCACCGGATTTTGAAGCGCTGGCCAAACGCGAGATTATGACGCCTTCCAGCAAGGAAGTCATTGTGGTCGCCGAGCAGTTTCAGGGACAGGTTCAGCCGGTGGTGTTTGAACTGCTGGGCGCGGGCCGTGACTTGGCCAACAAGCTGGGTGGCCGTCTCTCGGCAATTTTGCTGGGTTACAACCTGGGCGATCAGGTTCAAAAATTGATTGAGTACGGCGCCGAGCGGGTGTATGTGGCCGATCACCCTGATCTGGAGAATTATCGTACGCTCCCGTATCGCCGTGTCATTACCGATTTGCTGCACACGTTTGAATTGCCGCCGCACATTATGCTGCTGGGCTCCACTACCACGGGCCGCGACTTGGCGCCACGTATCGCCGCGCATTTTGAAACCGGCCTGACCGCCGACTGCACGGAATTGGATATTGGGCCTTATGAGCACACCAACAAGGCCGACCCGGACAAGATGGGCATTTATCCTGGCTGTTTATACGCCATCCGCCCCAGCTTCGGCGAATCACTCAAAGCCCGGATTTTGGGGCCGTGGAACAACCCACAGATGGCGACGACCCGGCCCGGCGTGATGATTCCGCTGGAACCCGATGCGAAACGCACCGGTGAAGTGATTGAAATTCCGGTCAATCTCAAGCCCGAAGACTTCCGTCTGGAAGTGCAAGAAATCGTGCGCGAGCTGCAAGCTGGCGTCAATCTGGCGGATGCCGACGTGATTGTCGCGGGTGGTTACGGATTGGGCAATGCCGAAGGGTTTGAAACTCTGAAAGAACTGGCCGGTTGCTTTGAGAACGGCGCGGTCGGCGCATCCAGAAAATGCGTGGATTCCGGCTGGATTCCGTATCAGCATCAGGTCGGGCAAACCGGCAAGACCGTGCGTCCCAAAATTTATATTGCCTGCGGCATTTCCGGCGCCATTCAGCACCGGGTGGGCATGAACAAATCCAACCTGATCATCGCCATCAACAAAGACCCCGATGCGCCCATCTTCCAGGTGGCGCACCACGGTATTGTCGGCGATGTGTATCAGGTGGTGCCGGAACTCATTCGTCAACTGAAGGCAGGCAAAAACAACGTTTCGGGCACACCGGAAAAAACCCTGGTTTAATCAAACCGGTTAATAAAAATCGTCAGTAGCATTACAAGTAAATAGGAGGCGACGCCTCTTGGCAGAGCGGATTGAATACGATGTACTCTTAGTGGGCGGTAGCCCGTCCAACTTGGCGTTGGCCCACCACCTGGTTGATTTGGCCGCCAAAAGCGGAACGTCCTTTACAATGGCGATTCTGGAAAAGGGCAAGGTGTTCCGGCCCGGCCAGACAAAGGTCGACCTG